>NZ_JCAJRU010000284.1:0-5701 GCF_059447605.1 Paenibacillus sp. N119s
CTCATCCAGCTTGCTTGCAATGTAGCGCTCCACAAATTTTTCAATCGCTTCGTCCTGCCCGTATTTCATGACCAGGAAATCCTCCATGGAACGGGTAATGAGATCCCCGAATTTTTCAGTCAAGAAATTGGAGATCGAGCTGATGATGTCCATATCCTGATCTTTTACCCATTGGTCTGAATTTTCCAGCAATTCTTGGGCAAAATCACGAATCAAATCGTCACCATTGCGGTTATCCAGCAGCTTGGTTACAACTTCTGAAATATCCGGTACACTTACCAAATTCCAATAATACGTTTTGTTGCCTTTGTGATCGGACTGTTCCTCGCCGTTAATCAGCAGATCACCATTCTTCTCAAAAATGGCACTCAATGCATTCAAAATTTCAGTAAATACGTTATAAATGCGGTTATTTTCTTTGTTTAACAGGTCATACAGGTCTTCATAAAATTCAATAAGCTGCTCTGTACGTTCCACATCAGCCCGCAGCCAATATTCGTTGATTTTTGCTTCAATATAAGCATTTTTCTTTTTATCCTTGGATACAAATGCGCTCTTGGCATCACCCAGCTTCTCGTTTGCCTGCTCACGCGCCCATTCAATATCCGTTGGAATACGGTGCAGTGATTCTCGCAGCGTTTCAACATAGGAAAGCAGCATTTTCAGCAAGCTAAACCCTTTTTCAGTATAAATCATGCGAGATACATAAAACGGCCCTTGCTCAGGATGCAGGAACATGCGGCGGATTTGGTCCGTAAACTGCCCTACAATTTCGCCCGGAAGCTGTTTCTTCGCTTTGATATATTCTTCGCGAGCGCGCGTCAGGAACGTTTGCTCCAGCTCAGTGTCCATATTAACTACTTGCATCTTAACCACATTGTTATAACTTAATCGTTCACTGTTTTCAAAACCCGGAAGCGGCTCAGGTACACGGGATTCAAAGTTTTTGATCATGCTATCCAGATCCACGCCCAGCTTGCGGGCAAACTTCTCTACATCCTCCTGATTGGGCGCTTGCTCAAACATTTTGGACATTTTACCAAACATCCGGTATGCCAGATATGTCGTCATTTCCTCCATCGGCAGGACTGCCGAGGAAGCTCCGATAATATTGTAATCGTAGTTTGCTGGATACGCCTTATTCATTTGCGCGATATTGGTACGAATGTTGCTGATATAGTCGTGAATGGCGAACTCTTCGCCCGACTGTTTTTCCTCACTCGCCATAAAATTGGTGATGTTCTCGGCGGTGACATTCATGCAGTAATCATAAGCATTTTCCAGCAGCTTGCCTTCCGTATTTGTAGCCGATATAAGATGACACAGATTAAATGGCGGCAACGGCGAGTTTACAGTCAAAATGTTGCCGTACTGTTGCTTAAAGCGTTCACCACGACTGTCCACATTCATCCAGTAGTCGAGCTCTTTCAGTGCAGCATAGCCATTCTTTTTAATATATTCACGCGTATGCTCGCTCAGGCTTTTATTCGCCAGATTAATATCCGGCGTGAACAGATAGCCCAGCGTATTTACACGGTCTACACCTGCGGAACCGTAGTCGCGCTCTATAATGCCTCGGACGATATAGGAGATATCGAGGAAAGTACCGCTTCCTGTACCGCCGGACAAACCAGACAGCAAAAACACCATGAGCTTCTTGTTGGTGCCTTCAGACAGGGTTTTGATTTTTTTATCAATACTTTGTACAACCTGGTTGATTTTGGTGAATAGTAGTAAACGTCCTGCCTGACGTACCCCTGCCGCCCCGTTCATACCATCGGTAATGCTTAGTTCGGGAGACAACCAGTCAGTGATGTATGGCTCTAAAATGCTGCGGTTTTGCAGCAATCCGCCGATTTCCGCATTGGACAGCAATACAAACTCATTGATGGGATCCAAGCCAATCCCTTTGTATTTTTTGTTGCGGTCTTGTTCATTCGTTTCAAAAGCGAGAAATTCCACATTATCCGGTTTTTCGCTTTTTTTCTTGGAGATCGGATCTGCAGGCAGCTTAAATCTGCGATTGATTTGATATTTCAAGCGGAGAAGGGCATCAATCCCCGTTCCTCCAAGTCCGATAATTAAAATAGGATTATCGATGGTGTCTACTCTGATCTTATCGCTTACGATCCCTCCGCCGAGTGATACGTCTAATTGTTGGATATGCTCTCTAACTACTGGTTTCATAGATATGACCTCCTAAGGGTTCGTTTAGCTGTTTACGGAAATAAATTCCAGTAAAATGGTTTTGTCCACACTTGCCAGCGGAATCGTGAGACGATCACCGTTTTTCAGTTCAAGACCGTTGCCTGTGTCTACAGCACGCCCGGATTTTTCAATCGTAATCTCTGGGGTACTGCGCACTACAATGCGATCCTGATTCGCTGGCGTGAACACGACCTTATCAGTTCCAGCAAATTCTGGCGCCAGTTGCAACAACTGGTGTAAAGTGAATTTGCCCCGGAAGGTGTTCAGCCTCTTATACTGCGGATATGTCTTTTCGCCGGTATTTTCATCCCGGATTTCCAGTACGATCTGGCCGACAAAGCCACGATTGGCTTTTTTGACAGCCTTCCAGATGAAATATGCCGCCACCAGCAAAACGAGCAGTCCCACCCCTAAAAGAATGAGTGGCAGCAGCTTAGACTTTTCAGCAGATGTCGTAGGCTGAGTTGTCCCAGTATTCGTACCGCTCGCTATCCCAGCTTTGGCACTGATGGTTACAGGCTGCGTTTCACGGTAAAAGCTCTTCTCCTCTGCTCTGACGGTTAGTTCATAATCATGCTCATCCGGAACCTTATAAGAGCCGGTAAAAGCATCGCCTGCGTTAGCTAAAGGCACTTCATTCGTTGCACCGGTATCAAGGTCCTTCACCTTCAGAATCGCATTCATATTCGCATACAGTTCCTGGTCCTGATACGGCTGGTTATTGCTCGCCAGATAGGAACGAATTTGAACCGTGTCACCTTTTTTGTATGATTTGGCAGGCAGTGCGTCCAGCTTCAATTCCAAATCATAGTTAAATACCAGATTAATATCAATCTTATCCTGCTGCACTCCCTTGACTTGAAGCTTCCAGTCGCCAGCCACAGGCTTGAGCAATTTAATCAGCGAGTAGCTTTTGGACTTGGACAGCAGTACATCGCTCGAAGGAATCGACTTCGTGTTGCCCGATGGGTCTATTAATCTCGCGTCCACCGGTTTCGAGGACATGATCGAAATGTTAGCTTCCAGCACGCTATCGTTGGGTACAGTTACTGTAACGTCCTGATAGTCGCCGTTAGCCGTAATGGATTGCAAGGGTACCACTTTCAATTTTAGATTGCTGGCGAAAATTTCACTCAAAATGTTCGGCAGGTCGTCCGCCGAGCTCGTTATAAAGGACTTGCCACCCGTTTGCTGCGCGATGTCGGCGAGTTTATTTTTGTTCAGCTTTCCATCTGCATTCAAGCCGATGGTATAGATCGGCACTCCGCTTTTTTTAGCCTCGGCTACAGCCTGCGCCATATCCTGAGCGGATTGGCTTTCAGTTCGGCCTGTCGTCTTGTTAAAATCGTTGTTGCCGTCAGCTAACATAACGATCATAGGCGCATGTCCGGCTGTTTTGCCATCCTGCAAAATGCGGATCGCTTCCTTAACACCTACGGAGGTGTCAGTATACGCCCCCCGGTTCAGCCCGTCAATAAATGTCTTCAGTTCCTGCTTATCCGCTTCGGATGAAATATTAAGCAAGGCTTTCTCGCGCTGTACGACATCCGTATAGGCTACAATCCCAACCTTGTCATTTTGCGTTGACAACATATCAATAAACATTTTCATGGCTTCATTGCCAATTTTCCCAGGATCACTGGTATTCATCGAATTACTTACATCGACTACCAGCACCGCATCCACTTTAGAAGCAGAGGGTGAAGCGGCATTCGCCTTCTGTGGCTGCCAGGCCGAAATCGAGGCCATGATCATTGTACATATGATTCCGATGACCAAAAACCATTTTCTGTCTCTACTAAACATCGCTTGTACCCCTTTGCCGATTAATTCTCATTCTAAATTACAGTTGTACTCCACTACTATTAAATTATAATGAGTTTTACATGAGCGCCAGCTGAATATCCTGCCCGAGCGGCCTAAATGCGACTAAAAAGCCTATCATACCGCGAGATTTTACCAATATCCTGCAGTAATGATATAATTATACCCCAACAAGGGCAATCGGGCACCAGCCTTCTCCTTTATACGACAAAAATAACTCTAGCGAAACCCGCTCATGTAAAACAGTAACATAAAAAATCTAAACAGAAAGAGGAAGTACACTATGATCTCATACGGATGTCTGGCGATTATGTTTCTTTTTGTCGCCATTAAATCACTAATTTACTATATACATAAAAAACGCGCCCCGTCGATTACACAAATCGACACCGAGCTTCTCGCACTGCTGAACCGGAGAAGTGAGCACAATGAATAGTTCCAAGCAGGCTGTGCAATTTCGCACCTTTACCCGTACAGAACATGCCTTTCAAAAGCTGAGAGTCTGCAAGCGCTGCGGACAATTCACCGCCCTTTGGGAAGAGAAATGTACATCCTGTGGTCGGGATACACTGGTTCCCATCGAGCAATATGCCAGACTCAGAACCAAATGTTATTTTCATAAAGACCTTACCGTCGGTATCGCGTTGCTGGCTGCTTCTGTCTTTTTTGGCCACTCGCCACAGCAAATGTTACTGTACGGTGTCGTCGGTGCACTTCTCCTACTGCCCTTGATCCTTCTACAACAGCGCATCGTTACTTATGAGCAGCGTAGGCAGCTTATCCGCCTATTTAGAGGCCGTATCGAACAGATCCAGGAAGGTTTAAACGTAAATCATAAAAATGCGGTTGCCCTGCGGCAGCTTAGTGAGCGTGTCTGTTATGAAATGCTACGCGAGATTGCCATACTCATTCACAATGATCGGATAAGGCTACAGCAGGTCGCTTTGCTGCAATCTTTTGTTCTCCGCAAGGACATGGAATTAACGCTCGATCCTCTTCTGATCAAAAGCTTTGAACCACTTATGGTCAGATACATTGGAGAGGTTGCCCGACTCCATCGTGAGCTGATCAAGGAACGGACATTCCGATATGTGGTTTTTTATGAGCGCCGTATTTTGGAGATGGCAGGGGGCGAAGATATTCTCGTTCGCGTAGCCAGTGCCGCTGTCCGTAAAAAACGCTACGTAGTCACCCATGCCGCTTTCATTTCCAGATATGTTCGGAAGCTGCCAAAAGAACGGATCCAACGTTTATATCATATCATCCAGGAGAATCCGTTAGAACCCTTTGGAGATTTGGCCGATGAAGTGAAGATCATGTACCTGATGGAGCAGTATAAAAACTGATCTGTCCTAACGCCCTTTTATATATGACGTCATTAGCATGACAAACCACTGCAATAAAGCAGCAAAAAACCGTCAGGATCGCCTAGGTGGTATCATCCCCTTCAAGTATACACTCTTAAAAAACCTTGTGTGTTACCATGAGGGTATGAGTGAACCTGGAGGGGATTTTCGGATGGCTAACCAACTCAAAGTTTGGGTGAAAAAGTTTCGAAATGCTGAACCGTCGATTGGCGCAAGGGTTCATCCAGCCCGATGAAGGGGTGGACTACTTAAAAAGCGATATATCAAATCTGATGACGGAGCGAAGCTCAGCGCTTTCAGGA
>NZ_JCAJRU010000285.1:0-5652 GCF_059447605.1 Paenibacillus sp. N119s
ATGTGGAAATGGTGCAGAGAATCTTTAGGCGAAATATGTAAAACAGCAGAAAAAGAGGGGATTTACCTTCCCGTGGAGGCTTTTACCTCTTTTACTACACAGGTGTTTAATAGAGCCGAGCACATTTCCAAGATGATAAAAGAAGTTGGGAGCCCCTATTTAAAAGGTTTAGCGGATACGGATGTGATGGAAACTACAGGAAAGGATACCATTCATGATTTTATAAGGGAACTGGGAAATAATTTAATGCATGTACATTTTGTGGATGGTAATCCTGGAGGACATCTGGTGCCCGGAGAAGGCAGATTAGCAATGACGGAAGTGTTAAGGGAACTTAACAGTATAGATTATAAGGGATATCTAGGTCTGGAATTATTGGATAGAAGGTATGTTATGAATCCAGAAAAAGCCCTGAAAGATTCGCTCACGTGGTTCGAAAAACACCTGGAATGATAAAGAGGAGCGACTTTTTACTATTTTATATCACGAATTTCAAACCAAGAAAGTCGGTTCCCTATAGGAGGAATCGACTTTTTTAAGTACGCCCAGCACAGCATGAATGTTAACTTCAGAGCAGGAAATCCCGAACGGGATGGCAAGTCCCTGCCTTTAGCCAGTATTTGTCTTCCTTATTTCTGTTGCTCTAGTTGTGCAAAATACTGCTCGTTGTATAAGACGCTTGGATGAGTGGGATGGTGCAACTGAGCTATGCGATGATGCGATTTTGCCTGTTCGATGTCGCCGATTCGGTCGTAACACAGGCATAATTGCAAGTGTGGAAACCAGGTATAGTACGACGAATTGGTTAAGGCCATCACATCTTCCGAGGGCTCGATCAGCGTCGCTTGACGAAACCAATATATAGCTTGAGCATACTGCTCATCTTCAATGAACAAATTGCCGAAAACACAGCAGAACTGCGCGCGTGGTACATCAAGGGTAAGTGTGCGGAGCAGAGCCATACGTTGCTTCTGTTTTTGTTCTTGGCGACCGTAGCATTCCGCTAGCTTAAAGCAGGCAGCAATCCGATCTTCTGTCCACCCTCGATTCAGCTCCAGATAGTGTTCGTACTGCTGAATGGCTTCTAGTATACGCCCGTTATCATATAACTCATTGGCAAAGTAGTAGTGATCTCGTTCCGAAAAAACGGTGCCTTTTTCCCGCCGCTTGAGATATATGTTCAAATTACGGTCGGAGTGAGGGCGCGTCTTTTTATGGGTCACAGCCATATCACTGTGAAAGGTGCTGCCTGTGACATTCAGAAATTCGTGAACAAATCCAATCCATCTGAATCTGCGATCACGCCGTACAATTCGGTTTCTTTTGAGCTTATACAACGGCTGTCCCTGTTCATCTACCGAAAGCACATAATCCATGGTAATACTGTCATAGGAGAGGGTGGCTTGTTTTTTCCAGTTGAGAAAGGATAATCGATCTTTTTCTTCCAGTATGTCATCGGCATCCAGCCAAAATTGATATTCTTGCGTTGCCTGATCAAACGCATAATTGCGGGCAGCGGAGAAATCATCGCACCATTCAAAATGGTATATACGAGCGTTAAATGATGCAGCGACCTCTTGGGTCCTGTCGGTAGAGCCAGTATCCACGATGATCATTTCATCCACCAGATCATGGACTGATTTCAGGCAGGTATGAAGGGCTTCTTCTTCATTTTTGACAATCATGCATAAGCTGACAGTTACCATGCTCTTTGTCCCTCCCAAAAAACTAGGTATAATCCCCATTTTATTAGGATAGCTTGCTCATTATGTAGTAATTTCGACGGCGCGAGTAGAGATGATGTGATGATCATAAATCCAGTTCTGCTCTAATAAAATTAGAAAATCAAAGTTGGATGTTTGGGGGGAGAGTATGGATTGAGCGATGTGCGTGACATTCCAGGATAGGACGTGCGACAGGATGGGTTTTATGGTTGTATGGGAAGATTGTATTTGGGATTCATGTCGTTTTCATTGATATTTTCGGGCGTAAGTCCATTTATACCACGCTCACTCCCATATCGCTTGGTCGAACTTAGGGTATGCGTTAGGACATGGAGGGGGAACGGTTATGAGGCTTCCGCCTGATGGAGGCGTTGACACATGCGTATACTAATCGGCAGCCCGGTGCACCAGAAGCCGGAAATTTTATCTTTGTTTCTTCAAGCCTTGGAGCGTCTGGAGGCACCTGAGGTGCTGCCGGATTATTTGTTTGTCGATGATAATGACAATCCGATTTCAAGTCAGTGGCTAGTTGACTTTGCCAATCGGCTTCCAGGTCGGGTTCTCCCCTTGTTAACAGGCTCACAGCAAGTAGAGCACCGTAGTGATGAGCACACTCATTATTGGCCGCCTGCTCTCGTCTGGAAAGTGGCTGGCTTTAAAAATCGTCTTATTGAATATGCGCTTCAGCACAATTATGACGCGTTGTTTCTGGTCGATTCGGACCTGGTTCTTCATTCACGTACCTTGCGCAGGCTGGTGGAGACGGAAAAAGATATCGTATCAGAAATTTTCTGGACGCGTTGGCAACCGGAAGGACCGCTATTGCCTCAAGTGTGGGTCAGTGATGAATATAATTTGTTCCACCGCGAAGATGGCGAGGTATTGTCGGCAGAGGAGCGAGCGCAACGTGAGTTACATTTTATACACCAGTTGCATGTTCCAGGTTTGTATGAGGTGGGTGGGCTAGGCGCTTGTACCCTAATCCGCAGACGGGCGTTGGAAGCAGGAATTCATTTTGGTAAAATCAAAAACGTTTCTTATTGGGGAGAAGATCGACATTTTTGTATTCGGGCGGCTGCAATTGGGTTTCCACTTTTTGTGGACACACACTATCCGGCAATGCATCTATATCGGGAAGCCGATCGAATGAAGGCAGAACAGCTATTATCCACCCTAAAGTATTTTATTTCCAAACATCCAGAGCATTTAACACATATGGAACATTCCAATACTTCTCCCAGCGGTTCAGCCTTCAATCATCCAGCAGATTCAAGACCCTCTGAGTTCCTTGACCCTCCAGTTATACCCGATCATCTTCGTGAAACTGCTATCTTTGCCAAGTACACGGCGGATTCGTTTGTAGTACCACCAACGTTCACGGGTCCACGACAAAGCGAGCTTTATACACCGCCTGTCTCTAATCCTAAATTGACGCTGACCATGACGGTATACAATGAGGCAAATCGCAAGCTTACAGACGTGCTGCTGAGTCACCGGGAATACATTGACGAAGCAGTCATTATTGATGATGGTAGTCATGACAATAGCGCAGAGTTGTGCCGGGAGATCTTGCAAGGAATCCCACTGCGTCTGATCCGCAATGAAACCCCCTCTTTTACCAATGAAGTCGAACTGCGAAAGCAGCAGTGGAGAGAGACATTGGCTTCCTCTCCCGAATGGATATTAAGCATGGATGCTGACGAAATGTTTGAATCCCGTTTTGCCCAAGGGGTACATTCTTTGTTAGCGGGAACGAAAGCAGATACGATTTGTTTCAGGTTATTTGATATGTGGTCTTCCACGCATTATCGTGATGATGATTATTGGCAGGCCCATCGATATTACCGTCCTTTTTTAATTCGATATAAAGAAGGGTTCCCTTATAAATGGAAGGAGCAGTCCTTGCATTGTGGGAGATTACCCGAAAATGTACTTGATCTTCCCACTGAGATCAGCAACTACCGTATTCAACATTGGGGATGGTATACCCCTGCTATTCGTATGGCCAAATTTGAGCGGTACCAGCTGCTTGACCCAAGTGCGCGTTATGGATGGAAAGAGCAGTATGATTCCATTTTGGACTCGAACCCACGGCTTACACTCTGGGTGGACCAGGACAACAACAAAAATACAGAAAAAGAACCTGCATCAGAACATGAACCTGTCCAGCAGATACACGCACCGGATGTCGCCAAGGTGGCCAGTGTGCAGGTTATTGACAAACCCGACCTACAAATTAAAAGTGAAACCAAGGACCCATCTTATGGCAAGGAGAAGGTAAAGGGAGCAGAGCAGAGTGTAAAATGCAAACTGTGTGGCTCATCTGACACGATAGTATTTCATGATTATCAACGCTTTACCTTGATGGGCTGCGGCTCCTGTGGATTGGTTTTTCGTAAGGATGTGGATCATATTCAGACTGAGGAAATGATAGCAGAGATTTATAATGCCAATTGGGTTGCTATGCGAGATAGTGCAGCGGCGTCCACCTATGGGGATCATGCCCTTTTTGGACTCATGTTGCTCGATATGTTCAGTCCCGCAAAAGGGAAGCTGCTTGAGATTGGCTCAGGCACCGGAGAATTTATCCATGCTGCCCTCCAAGCTGGCTGGAATGCAGAGGGCATTGAGCCTTCTAGTGAATCGCGTGCTTATGCCAAATGCAATTATGAGGTAGAGCTATTACCCGGCTATTGGAACGGTGAAACAGAATTAGATGCTCAAACAGAACAATCCGTGGAAATTCACCGAGATCACGAAGATCAGGAAGGGATTGGGGCCGAAAGTTTAGAGGAAGAACTGGACTTATCGCTGGAGCACCCATACGAAGCCATAGCGTGCTGGCATGTGCTGGAGCATATCGCGGACCCGGTCGCATTTTTAACAGATCTGCGCGCACACCTTCAACCTGATGGGACGTTATATATTACGGTGCCTAATAAAAACTCGTTTACCAATGAGGCTTATGGCGTTAACTCGCCTTTATATACGGAGGAAGATCATTTGTACCATTATTCGGATCATACGCTAGCGCTCTTACTGGAAAAGTCCGGCCTGCGCCCGGTGTCTTTGTTCACCCGCCAGCTTCCCTCTGATCTGGATGCTTTGCTGCAAGCACACCCTTTGTACGGTGAGCTTACTTTTACAGAGCAAATGGGATTGTTGGCTAAGCTTCAAGGCGAGAAACGGGGTCATGAATTATGCTGTGTAGCAAGGGTAATCTAAATATCCCCGAAGGAGGCTACATTTATGGATATGGATGACCCGTACCTATCTCGCTTTTTTGTATATTCTGATCCCAACTCGTCCAACATGATTTACAGACTCCCTCAAAGCTGGTGGAGTCGTCCCTATGAGTATGAATGGTGTCTCCAATTTATGTCCGGGCAAGATACAGTATTGGACGCGGCATGTGGAATCCCTCATCCATTTAAATTTGAGTTGGCCCGTCGTTGCGCTCAGGTCTATGCCTGTGATCTAGATATACGAATTGTATCTGTGGATGCCATCTTGGCCGAGGTACGGCGGGATATTGGAGAGGAGGCCGCCGAGCGCATTCAGGAGATTTTACCGGTTCGGCTCCACACCGCACATGCCAATCTAACCGCCCTGCCCTATGAGAATGCCAGTTTTGACAAAATTGTATGTATTTCCGTGTTGGAGCACTTAACGCCTGATGAATCTTTGGCAGCCTTGTGTGAATTTCACCGAACTTTAAGGGATGACGGAATGCTGCTGTTGACGTTTGATTACCCTACAGTGGATCTTTCGGCGATGGAACAATGGATAGAAAAGGCGGGATTTTCGTATTGGAGTGGTGTAGATCTCAAGCTTCCACGGGGAGCTCTGCACACAGATATGTGGGGCGGCTTACATTGTTTTAGGACTGTTCTAAAAAAATATAAGAGTTAATGGTATGCGCAATGAG
>NZ_JCAJRU010000286.1:0-5614 GCF_059447605.1 Paenibacillus sp. N119s
TCCACTACTATAAAATTGACCTCGGAATGAGGCGCTTTATAGTAGTGGATTTTTTTATAGAGGTTTAAAGTTACGTACGCTCTATTCCATTCTAATCCCTATATTGCCTAACTGTGCTCCCTGCTGCATATGGTAAAAGGCTTGCGCTGTCTCTTGCAGAGGGAAGACGCTATCTATAATGGGATGAAGGGAATGGCGTTCCATGAATTGGAGCATATCTGCGAATTCCTCGCTGCTCCCCATAGAGGTACCGATGATGCTGATTTGTGGAAAAAATATGGAGCGAAGCGGAATCTCTATCTGATCTCCTGAGCTTGCGCCAAATGTAATGATTCGACCATTCGGTTTGATGACATTCAGATACTTGTTGAACGTAGCGGGTCCAATGCTGTCAAGGACCAGATCTACGGTGTCTCCGTTCATGCTTTCTTTCCAATCGCTATCACTGTTGAATGCATGATGAGCGCCATGGGCGAGGGCAGCTTGTTGTTTTGCTTCGCTGCGTGAGGTGACGCTGACTCGTGCACCCGCTGCTAAGGCCATAAGCATGGCGTACGTAGCTACCCCGCCGCCAATACCGGGGATGAGGACATGGTCCCCCTGCTGTAATTGCCCTCTAGTGAAGAGAGCGCGGAAAGCGGTCAAGGCAGACAGAGGCAGTACCCCGGCCTCTTCCCAGGACAGGTAAGCTGGCTTGCTGATGGCATTTTGGGCGGGAATGATAACCGATTCGGCCAATGTCCCGTCTGAAGGACCGCCCAGAATGGCAGGAACCAAGGGAACGTGGCGTGTCTTCTCCCATCCGATACATGGATTGATGACTACTTCCGTATCTACCAGTGAGGTTGGGACGCCAGCGCCTACAGCCTCAATCACGCCTGCTCCATCGGATCCGAGAATGAGTGGAGCATCGTTGGTGGTTCGATCCGCCATGAGGAACAGATCCCGATGGTTCAAGCCTGCAGCTTTGAGTCGGACCTTCACTTCGCCATGCCCTGGTCGTCTGTCCGTAACATCCTTATATATCAGGCCCTCAAGGCCGTTTTTGTCATTATGGATTATAGCTTTCATTTTAAAGCCTCCTGTGGTCGATTTTAGATGCATTTGCATGTACTTTGAATTGTACAGAGCGGCAGGCATCCGGTAAAATGAACAAAATCGAACGTCAGTATCATAAATGATCATACCAAGCAGGTGATGTATATATGGAAAGCAGTGATTTGAAAATTTTTCGGGCGGTTGCTCGTGAAGGCAGTATCACAAAGGCTGCGCAAGTGTTGAACTATGTACAGTCCAATGTAACCTCGCGGATTCAGCAGCTTGAGGCACAATTGAACGTACCGCTATTTCGCAGATCTAATCGCGGAATGACGCTAACGTCGGCAGGAGAGAATCTGCTGGAGTATGCAGAATCCATACTGACCTTGCTCGACGAGGCAGAGAAGTCTACTCAATATTCGGACCAGCCTGCGGGACCGTTGCGATTGGGCTCGATTGAGACGACTGCGGTCACGCATCTAACGACTTTATTGACGGGATATTACGCTGAGTACCCTGATGTGCAGCTATCGCTGATGACCGGGGGGACGCATGCTCTTGTACAAAAGGTACTAAATTACGAATTAGATGGGGCATTCGTCTATGGTCCCGTCGTCGATCCGAATATAGAGCATGTGGAGGCTTTTGAAGAGGAGCTGGTGCTTATTTCGGAACCGGGAGAAAGCGATATGAGCAAGCTGCTTGCCAAGCCTATGCTATTCTTCGATGTAGGCTGCACACATCGGGCAAGAGCGGAAAGCTTTCTGAGCGATGCAGGTGTGGATACGTATCAGATTATGGAATTCGGGACATTGGAAGTTATTTTTGGGGGGGGTAGCCTCTGGTCTGGGGGTATCCATGCTTCCACACTCATCAATTGCAAAGGCGAGGGAGACGGGAAAGATTGCGTCACATCGTTTACCCGAAACCTATCGTAAATTAGAGGTGTGGTTTGTTCATCGGCGGGATTCGTTATACTCTAGTGCGCTGTCAGGCTTGCTCCACTGGATGAAAAAGGATGCTATACTAAACTGGGATTAAATTGACATCAGGGGTGTATCATTTGGAAGAACTTAATTTATCGAAAGATCCATCTGCATCAGCGTTAGGAGAACCTATGAGAAATGGCGGCTACCATCAACGAGAACCGGATAAGATGGCATCATTATCGCAGACATACGGAGCCTCCATCTTTTTCAGAAGATGGGCCGCCTGGATGATTGACTTCATTCTTATCGTTTTTGGGTATGGAGGGCTGGTCTATTTTATAGCGAAAAAAGTAGCTGAAACAGAAAGCCCCAATATGGGTATGGTAGTGATTCTCTTCTTGATTGGCTCTTTCTGTTATTATCTGTTGCTGGAAGGACTTACGGGCTATACGCTGGGCAAGTTTGTACTTCGTATTCAGGTCGTGAATGGAGAAGGAATGCCACCAGGCATGATTAAATCGTTGATCCGTACGCTCATACATCTGGTGGATACGAACCCGCTACTTTTCTGGGGGCTGCCCGCCGGTATATGTGTGCTGGTGACACCTCGGAAACAACGAATTGGAGATATGGCCGCCAACACATATGTAGTTAGGACACGGGATTTGGGGAAGGTGAGCAAAAGGAAAACCGGGATTTTTGCAGGAGCAATCATCCTGATGACGATCACTTCGATTGTCTTTGCTGTATCCTTAATTTCTACGCTCATTACTCAAATCGTGAAGCCTGAGGTATTTACCAGTAAGGATAATCAGTTTGCAGTTACAGCTCCGTGGACTTGGTCACGAGATAATAGGATTAATGAGGAAGCGGATATTTCCATTAAAAATGAATTTACCGATAGATATTTGATTGTATTGTCTGAACCAAAAAGTGACTTTGACAGTAGTATGACTCTTCAAGAATATAAAGGAATCATTGAGGATCATTTGGTGTCAGGAATTACGGACCCTGAATTGGGGACCGCTTCAGATATGGTGGTGAACGGATATCCTGCCATTGAGTTTACCCTAAAAGGAGAAATAGACGGGAATCTGGCCATGTATAACGTGACCACAATTGAAACACCTTCGCATTATCATCAGGTGCTTGCCTGGACCTACGCCTCTCGATACAGCAGGGCACAGCAAGAGCTGCGCAAGATTAGAGACAGTTTCCGTGAAATGAACATAATGTAAAGCAAACATGAAGCAGCCACTAACATCAAAACGGAGTAGGCGGAATAGTGCTGTACAAGCGAAGCAGTCGCTTTTGTCCCCGGATTTCTACCAATGAAAGACTTTATTACAGAAATCCGGGGGCGGTGGCGCTGGGAAGCACTATCCGCCTGCGTGGCGGCGCTATAGTAGATTTATATAGATCATTTGATCATACAATAGAATGTCTGATCACTCGCAATCCGGCCACCTTCGCTACCTTGCCTTGTGGCTGGGCTGTGAATCGAATCGTAACTTCACGCTTTTGGCTCGTCACAGACAGAGGCAGCTCATAGGTAAACGTCTCGAATTTACTCATTTCCTCGGATTCCAGCTTGCCTTCTCCTAAATTCTGACCATCGGCAGTGATGTCAAAGTCACGATGAGAGCGACTCAAGTCCTTCAGATAAGTGACCGCCAACTGGACAGGCTCATCCGGGAGAACCTTTATGACAAAAGAGAACCAGCCCCCAGGCCATGTGTCGCGATATTTGCGATTATAAATGGACCCTAGGCCTACGTGTTCTCCAGTGAAGGAATGATCCCGTTCCGGCTGCATTTCGGCAGGCTGCACAACGTCGACTGTAAGTCGCTCCAGCTCAAGCTGGTACGCTAACGCAGTGCGGTATTCTGCCTCTGTTGCTGCCCATTCCTCCTTGGAAAAGAGATCCCAATAGACGGTATAGGAACGGTCATAGACCTGGTAAAACGGACGAAGCTGCAAGTCTCCGATATAACCCAGATCGCTTAGATGGAATGTATTCGGTTCGCTCCTGTCAGCAATCAGCTTGGTTGTCAGGGAATCGGCCGATCCGATCAGAACAGATGCCAGCAGACGTTCCTCATTGAACTCCTGTTCAATAGGACCCAGATCTCCAGCCAGCACAAGCGGGCCGTACATCAATGCAATCCGGCGCGGATTATCCGGCATTTCTTCAACTCTTACTGTCATAGGAATATCGTACTCGACCGTATCCCCGTCGTTCCATTCCCGTTCAATGACAATATAACTGGTAGGGCAAGCCTCTGCGGCATACTCTTCTCCGTTGATCTTAATCTTCATTCCCTGCTCCGCCCAATGAGGGCATCTTAGCTTGATCGTGAACAGCTTGGGCTCCTTGCTTATGACACGCAGCGTTCCTTGCCCATTTTGCGGAAAGAGAGTTTCTTGTTTGAGCTGTACATCCATCTCATCCCACGTCACGGTAGAAGGGACATATTGATTGACATAGAGTGTGTTTGGTGTGTGAAAGTAGATCGCCGTGCCGTACATAGAGTGACTCTCCATACCGGACCCCACGCAGCATGTAAAATCGTCATATTGAGAATTGAAGGACTTGTGCCCTCCCATTTCCAGTGATACAAAATAGCATACCCGTCCATCTACAGGCTGCTGTGAAGCCAAAATATGATTGAACATTGCTCGTTCATAATAGTCGGCATAGGCTGCGTAAGCGTCCCACTCAAACATATGTCTTGTTAATTTCAACATATTGTAGGTGTTGCAGGTTTCACAGGTACCTTCGCCCAAACGATCATTCAGCTTGCCAGGTTCGCCAAAATGCTCATTATAGCTATTGCCGCCAATCACGTAGGAATGCTTGTGAACCACCCGGTCCCAGAAAAAGCGGGAGAGGTCCGCATAGAAAGGTTTGCCTGTCACTTCGAACTGGCGTGCTGCACCAATGATCTTAGGAATTTGTGTATTGGCATGTCTTCCTGCCAGCGTATCGCGGCTGTCTGCCAAATCATTCAGCACTTCTCCATGATAAAAGCGTTCCGCGAGGTTCAAAAAGCGCTTTTCTCCGGATTGTTCCGCCAGATCGGTCAGCACCTCGTTCATGCCGCCAAACTCGCAATGAAGCACCTGTTGCATCTGCTCATCGTTCAGCCCTTGGAATACATCCTCCAGCCAGTCGCCGAGTTTGATTTCCATCGCTAAAGCTTTGGGATGATGAGCCAGCAGGTAGGCATCACGCAGGCCTGCGAAGAGCTTGTGCATCGTATATAGCGGAACCCAGCCTCCATTAAGGTCAAAACCTTGGGAGCGGATATCCCCGGCTTTAACCTCTTCAAAAATTTCCTTTCCACGCGGAATGCCGGAAATGTATCCGTTTCCATGACTATTTTGGCATATTTCCAGTTCGTCAATCACATAGTTTACTCGTTCCAGCAGCCTTTTGTCGCCTGTGGAAGCAAACATTAGCGAACAGCCAGACAGGTAGTGACCGAGTGTATGTCCACTGATGCTGCGTGCTTCCCAGCCCTCATAGTGAGCCGCCTTGGGCTCCAGTCCCGCATATTCACGAAAACGCGACAATAAACGGTCGGGTTCCAAGCTCAGCAGATAGGTCGCATTCAGCTCCATGGCGTGGTAAAGTGGGCCGGAAT
>NZ_JCAJRU010000287.1:0-5579 GCF_059447605.1 Paenibacillus sp. N119s
GAATTCGGCTCGTCTGGATGATGACAAAAGCAATGGATGCTGGAGGAATGTGTGTTGGCAGATTCAATTCAATCTTGGAGGCATGTATTTAAGCTAGATCCTGACAAAGAACTGAATGATGAGACGCTTGATGCCGTGTGTATGTCTGGTACGGACGCCATTATGATCGGAGGTTCATCGGGCGTAACCTATGAAAATACGGTGGATTTGCTATCACGGGTTCGACGTTATGAGGTGCCGTGTGTGCTTGAGGTATCCGATTTGGAAGCTGTGGTGCCGGGGTTTGATCTATATATGATTCCCATGGTGTTGAATACCACTGACAGTAATTGGGTTATAGGTCAGCACCAACGTGCGATTGAGCAATTTGGTTATATGATCCCTTGGGATTTGCTTGTGACGGAAGGATATATTGTTTTGAACGGTGATTCCACCGTCGCTAAGCTTACCAGTGCAAATACTTCGCTGAGTGCCTCTGCTGCTGCTTCATATGCACAGATTGCTGACAAGCTTATGCAGCTGCCGATTATATATGTGGAATATAGCGGTGTCTTTGGAGATATGGAGATGGTACAAAAGATACATCGCGGTACGGAACGGTCCCGTGTCCTATACGGAGGAGGCATCGTGGATAAATCTACCGCGTTACAAGCAGCAGCTGTTTGTGACACCATTGTAGTAGGAAACATTATTTATCGTGACTTGGCGAAAGCACTGGAGACGGTAGCTGTGAAGGATAGAGTGTAAATTTTATGATAGCTTAGGGAAAGGAGCATGCACGCATGCAATCAATAGATATACACGAGGCGGTAGCTCGCCTTAATCAGCCTCAGCGTCAGGCTGTGGAGGCGGTAGATGGTCCGCTGCTGATTATGGCTGGCGCGGGCAGTGGTAAGACACGGGTGCTTACGCACCGAATAGCTTACCTCATCGCGACTCGCAAGACGGCCCCATGGGGGATTTTGGCGATTACTTTTACGAACAAGGCCGCGCGTGAAATGCAGGATCGCGTATCCAAGCTGATTGGTCCGCAGGGGAGAGATGTGTGGGTATCCACCTTTCACTCCATGTGTGTGCGTATTTTACGCCGGGATATCGAGCGGATTGGATTCACCTCCAATTTCAGCATCTTGGATTCTACGGATCAGTTGTCTGTCATTCGGAGCTGCATGAAGGATCTAAATATAGATACCAAGAAGTTTGAACCCAAAGCGGTTCAGTCTATGATGAGTACGGCAAAAAATGAGCTGGTCACTCCCGAAATGTATGAACGCAAGATTGGCGATTATTTTGAAGGCATTGTGGCGAAGGTATATGCCAAGTACCAACAACGGCTCAAAAGTAACAACTCTCTTGATTTTGATGATTTGATCATGGCAACGATTCAGCTCTTTAAAGAAGTTCCTGAGGTGCTTGATTTCTACCAGAAGAAATTTCAATACATTCATGTTGATGAATATCAGGATACGAACCGTGCGCAGTACATGCTGTGTAAAATGCTGGCTGACAAGCATCACCGGCTATGCGTTGTAGGTGACAGTGACCAATCCATCTATCGGTGGCGGGGAGCAGATATTAGCAACATTTTGAACTTTGAAGAAGATTACCCGGAGGCACGTACAATTTTGCTGGAGCAGAACTACCGTTCCACTTCAAATATTCTTAATGCAGCCAACGAGGTCATTGGTCAAAATACCGGCCGTAAGCCGAAAAAACTATGGACCGACAAAGAAGGCGGAGCCAAGATTAAGGTTTACCGTGCTGACTCCGAGCATGACGAGGGCTACTTTATCGCCTCAGAAATTCATAAAAATATTAAGGCAGGCAAAACCTATAGCCATCATGCTATTTTGTATCGTACAAATGCTCAGTCACGGGTTGTCGAGGAAATTTTGATTAAATCAGATATTCCTTATCAAATCGTGGGCGGAATCAAGTTCTATGATCGTAAAGAGATTAAGGATTTGCTGGCATATCTACGTCTACTGTCCAATCCTGACGACGATATCAGCCTGACACGAATCATTAATGTGCCCAAACGAAGCATTGGCGACACAACCGTCGGTAAATTACAGGCAGCCGCGGCAGAACGCGGAGTTTCAATTTTCCGTGTGCTTCAAGTGGTAGATGATTTGGGCTTTGCTGGGCGCACACGCAATGCACTTGTAGAGTTTTACGATATGATTGAAGGTTTAAGTCGGATGGTAGATTACCTGTCAGTGACTGAGTTGACCGAAAAAATGCTGGAAACCACCCAATATCGATTGGAACTGCAAAACGAGAATACACTTGAGTCCCGCTCGCGTTTGGAGAATATTGATGAGTTTCTGTCGGTAACCATGGAATTTGAAAAAGGGACGGAAGACAAGTCGCTCGTCTCCTTCCTGACCGATCTTGCCCTGATTGCCGATATTGACTCCATGAATGATGATGAAGAGGAACAGAGTGATGCAGTTGTATTAATGACCATGCATAGCGCCAAAGGACTGGAGTTTCCTATCGTATTTATCGTTGGTATGGAGGAGGGGGTATTCCCTCACAGCAGGGCCTTTTTGGACAATGAAGAGCTGGAGGAAGAGCGCAGATTGGCGTATGTCGGGATTACCCGTGCCGAGGAGCAGTTGTTCCTCACATGCGCACAGATGCGCACTCTGTTTGGACGCACCACAGCTAACCCGCCTTCCCGCTTTCTCGAAGAGATTCCGGATGAGTTAAAAGAGGATACGATCATCAAGCGTGACCGCTACCGTCGTTCAGGCAATGTAGGTGGATCTTATGGTGGTCGCGGACTAGGCAAAGGTGGCAGCAGCAACTTTGGCGGAGAACGTTCATTTGATATGATGAGCCGTAGTGGCTCGTCTGCTTCCGCAGCGCCTCGCGTCACAGTAACCACGTCTTCACCCTCAAGACCAGCTCCGACTGCTTCGACAGGAGGTCCATCCATTTTTGCTGCCGGAGACAAGGTACAGCATGGCAAATGGGGAATTGGAACTATCGTAGCTGTAAAAGGGACAGGCAATGATATGGAGCTTCAAATTGCTTTCCCGGCTCCGGTAGGGGTTAAACGTCTGTTGGCTGGCTTTGCGCCGATTACAAAAGTAGAATAAATTTAAAATATCATTAAATCTCGAACCTCATAGGGCAGCTTGGCATAGGCCTCTGCCCTAATGAAGTTCCCGGAGGGATACGCCTGCATGAATCCAATGCACAGAATGGAGCAGCTTGTTGCTGAACTGAACACATATAACTATCACTACTATACATTGGATGAGCCCCAGATCAGCGACAAAGAATATGATGTGCTTTATGACGAACTGGTAGCGCTTGAACAGGCCAGCGGGCTTGTGCTGCCGGATTCGCCAACACAGCGTGTGGGCGGGGAGATCCTCAAGGGTTTTACACCGCATCGCCATCTCGCCCCATTATGGAGTCTTGATAAAGCTCAGAATATGGAGCAGCTACGTGCATGGAATGCGCGTGTCGTGAAGCTGGTCAATGATTACAATACCAAAAACCCGGAGCAGCCTTTGCCATCTCCAGGCTATGCGATAGAATTAAAATTTGATGGATTGACGCTGAACCTGACGTATACGGATGGACAGCTGGTGCAGGCTTCTACCCGCGGTAATGGTGTAGTAGGTGAGGGGATACTGGCACAGGTGAAAACGATTAAATCCGTGCCGCTTACCATACCTTTTAAAAATGGAACTATTGAAGTACAGGGAGAAGGAATCATGAATCTCTCTGTACTGTCCCAATATAATGAGACTGCTGCAGAACCTCTTAAAAATGCGCGGAACGCCGCAGCTGGGGCTTTACGTAACCTGAATCCCAAAGTAACAGCAGAGCGGCGTTTGAATGCTTTTTTCTACAATGTGGGCTATGCGGATCGTATTCAGTTTAACAGTCACCAGGAGATGATGACTTTCCTGCGTGAAAATCATTTTAAGGTAAATCCATACCTGACTTACTTTGATAACTTTGATGATGTAATGGAGCAGTTGACTGAGATCGAAGAATCCCGTGCGGGATTGGACTATCTCATTGATGGAGCAGTATTGAAAATTACAGATATGCGCACGCGTGAGGTTCTTGGTTATACCGATAAATTCCCGCGCTGGGCGGTGGCCTATAAGTTCGAAGCAGAGGAAACGACTACCGTTCTTAACTCGGTCGAGTGGAATGTAGGTAGAACGGGGAAGATCACTCCACTGGCAAGAGTAGAACCAGTAGAGCTGGCGGGAGTCACTGTACAAAATTGTACGCTGAACAATGCTGGTGACATCGAACGTAAAAACCTGAAGTTTGCTTTGGGGGCACGGGTGTTTATTCGTCGCTCAAACGATGTCATTCCGGAGATTTTAGGAAAAGTAACATCTGAGAACGACGGGGAGGAAATTGTTGTACCAGATCACTGCCCAGCTTGTGGGTTTCCGCTGCAGCAGCGTGGCGCCCATTTATTTTGCGACAATAAGCTCGGTTGTAAACCACAAATTGTGGCCCGCATTTCCCATTTTGCTTCACGTGATGCTATGGATATCGAGACATTCAGTGACAAAACAGCTATCCAACTGCATGATGAACTGGGAGTTCGTGAACCTGCAGATCTGTATACATTGAAATATGATGATCTCGTGAAGCTGGAACGGTTTGGTGAGAAAAAGGCCAATAACCTCTTGGCGGCACTTGAAAAGAGTAAGGAGAGAGATTTGGCTTCTTTCCTTTATGCTCTGGGCATACCGAACACTGGTAAAGCGACGACACGCATGTTGGCAGAACACTATCGTGATTTGCACAAAACGATGTCCGCTACGGTGGATGAACTGATAGAACTGCCGGATGTAGGTGGGATTGTCGCAGAAAGCATTGTTGCATTCTTTGCCGATCCATTTACTCAAGCGGGAATTGAAAAGATGCTGTCTCTAGGGGTGAAAGCTCAGGCTCCAGAAGCTCCACAGGTGAAGAAGACAGATAGCTTTTTCAGCGGCAAAACGGTTGTGCTCACAGGTACCTTGCATCAGCTTACGCGTGATGAAGCTGCATCCAGGCTGGAGGCGCTGGGAGCCAAAGTTGCCGGATCTGTATCCAAAAAGACGGATCTAGTCATCGCTGGTGAAAAGGCTGGGAGCAAGCTGGCTAAAGCACAACAACTCGGGATCGCCACCATAGAAGATGAAGACGAATTCATCAGACTATTAGAACAAGAATAAATAGTTTTGCAATAAGGGCAGTCATTCCGTTCCAGAGCGGAGTGGCTGCCCTTATTATCTGTTATGTAGTAAAGAACAAAGAATATAAAAAGTGCTTGCTAATTAACTTTAGGCATGATATATTATTAGACGTTGCTTTGAGAATAGTATTTCTTGAAGCGAGGTTGCTGATAAGACAATCAAAAAAAGATTTGACAAGAAAGCGACTAACATGTTATGATCTGATTCCTGGCTCGTTAAATGAAACGAGGACAGACAAGTTCTTTGAAAACTGAACAAATGGATGATGAAATAAAGATTACTTCTTTTATGAAGAAGAATCGCTAGCATTAAAAATGAGCTAATCGCTCTTTCTGTAAACCAACTTCG
>NZ_JCAJRU010000288.1:0-5499 GCF_059447605.1 Paenibacillus sp. N119s
AGATGTCAACCTGATTAAGATATTACAGGGAATTCAGGGAGACTTTTACTAACGGTGAATGAGGTGGATGCGGATATGAACTCTACTGAATTAAAGAAACATTTTATTGAAAAATATGGTGAAAGCAGCAATGAACTGCTGATATTTCATGCACCTGGGCGTGTTAACCTCATTGGAGAGCATATCGACTATAATGGTGGTTATGTACTCCCGGCTGCGCTGGAATTTGGTACGACGCTGATCCTTCGTGCACGTAATGATGATCAAATTCATTTTGCTTCCACAAACCTGTCGTATGAAGTGTCGATCCCCCGCACAGAGATAGGTAAAAGCAAGACGGATGAGTGGGTGGACTATCCGGTGGGTGTGCTGGTGGAGTTGGCTGAAAAGGGAGTTTACCCATCTAGAGGATACGACTTGCTCTATCATGGAGAAATCCCGAACGGAGCCGGATTATCTTCCTCAGCCTCGATTGAGGTCGTGACAGGCTACGCGTTTCTGACTACCGAGAAGCAAAAAACCGACACAGTCGAAATTGCTTTGTTATCCCAGCGGGCTGAAAACAACTACGTGGGTGTCAATTGCGGCATCATGGACCAGTTCGCTGTAGCGAACGGAGCGGCTGATCATGCAATCCTGCTGATGTGCGATACGCTGGAGTACCGCAGAGTGCCATTCCGCACGGGGTCTTACAAGCTCGTAATCGGCAACACAAACAAGCGCCGCGGATTGGTGGATTCAGCCTATAACGAGCGTCGCAGTCAATGTGCCGAAGCACTGTCCATTTTGCAGCAGCAGGAGCCGTCACTGGAGTATCTCGCACAACTGGATGAAGCTCGGTTTGGAGACCTTCAGCATCATATTGCAGATGAAACCGTGCGCCGCCGGGCGCAGCATGTGGTGGAGGAAAACGCTCGTGTGCTGGCCTCAGTCGATGCTCTCGCAGCGAATGAACTTGCAGCTTTCGGTCAGTTGATGAACGCCTCGCATGATTCACTACGCGACTTGTATGAAGTCAGCTGTACTGAGCTTGATGTCATGGTCGAAGAAGCACGACGCATTCCGGGCACGCTGGGTGCTCGTATGACAGGCGCTGGGTTTGGAGGTTGTACGGTTTCATTGGTTCATGAGGACGATGTGGAACGTTTTGTGAAGGAAGTTGGAGAAGCTTATCAGACCCGTACAGGGCTGGAAGCCAGCTTTTATGTATGCAAGGCAGGGGACGGAGTTAAAGAACTGAAGGAGGACGAATAACATGGCCATTTTAGTCACAGGCGGAGCTGGATATATCGGTTCACATACCGTAGCAGAATTGTTGGATCTTGGAGAAGAAGTTGTTGTATTGGACAATTTGCAAACTGGACACAAAGGAGCATTGCTTGGAGGCAAGTTGTATGAAGGGGATTTGAGGGATAAAGAACTTCTGTCCAAACTGTTCTCTGAAAACAATATTGACGCCGTTATTCATTTTGCAGCCAACTCGCTGGTTGGGGAAAGTATGCAAAATCCAGGAAAATATTATGACAACAACGTATTTGGCACGTTGAGCTTGCTGGAGGCGATGAAAGATGCCGGCGTAAGCAAGATCGTATTTTCCTCTACTGCGGCTACCTATGGCGAACCAGAAAAGGTGCCGATTGAAGAAGGCGACCGGACTGAGCCAACCAACGTGTATGGTGAAACAAAGCTGATGATGGAGCGCATGATGTCCTGGTTTGATAAAGTATTAGGCATCAAATACGTATCCTTACGGTATTTTAATGCGGCTGGTGCCCATGAAAGCGGCAAGATCGGTGAAGATCACCGACCAGAAAGCCATCTGATCCCATTGGTGCTCCAGACAGCATTGAAACAGCGTTCGCATATCGCTGTGTTTGGCGAGGATTATGCCACACCGGATGGAACGTGTGTCCGTGATTACATTCATGTAAGTGATCTGGCGGATGCTCATGTGCGTGCAGTAAATTACTTGCGTGAGGGTAATGAGAGCAACGTATTCAACCTTGGCAACGGACAGGGC
Source organism: Paenibacillus sp. N119s (assembly GCF_059447605.1). Taxonomy (NCBI): domain Bacteria; kingdom Bacillati; phylum Bacillota; class Bacilli; order Caryophanales; family Paenibacillaceae; genus Paenibacillus; species Paenibacillus sp. N119s. The sequence goes on from NZ_JCAJRU010000288.1 coordinate 2,021, forward strand.
TTCTCGGTGAAGGAAGTGATTGAAACGGCACGCAAGGTCACTGGGCTCGACATTCCAGTTGTTGTTGAACCTCGCCGTGCAGGCGACCCAGCGATATTGGTTGCATCGTCTGACAAGGCCCGTTCGGTACTGGGCTGGAGCCCAAAACGTACTCAACTGGAGGATATTATTAGCGGAGCATGGGGATGGCATCAGTCGCACCCTCAAGGCTACGGCGACGAATAGACAGGAGACGATGACATATGAGCGAGCGCCAATCCGTAGATAAAGGCCAAAACCAGGAACTTTCCCGGCATCTGGTCCATGACATCGACGAAGCTGTACAGCAATCGGCTCTATATGCGGTGGAACAGCTGGTTGCATTCGCACAGAAGAGGGGCTTGATCGGTCCGCAAGATACAGATTACAGTCGTAATCTGCTTTTAGAGCAGTTCGGGTTTTCGGAACCTTACTCCGGTGGGGAAGCAGGGGGCATGATTGCCCCCGAAGCTCTCCAGCCTGTGCTTAATGTATTGATCGATTATGGTTTTGCTATTGGGCTTATTCCTGAAAACACGGATACGTATCGTGATTTGCTGGATTCCAAAATCATGGGTTTGCTTATGGCGAGACCGTCTGAAGTTATCCGTAACTTTCATCAAACGGAGGCAGCACATGGTATAGAGGCGGCTACAGATGCTTTTTATCAATTATCCATCAATTCAAACTACATTCGTATGGATCGGGTAGCCAGCAATGTGTACTGGAATCAGGCAACACCTTATGGTGATATGGAAATTACGATTAATTTGTCCAAGCCAGAAAAAAGCCCTAAGGAAATTGCCATGGCGAAGCTTTTGCCGCCGCCTGTTTACCCCAAATGTCAATTGTGCCGTGAAAACGTTGGATATGCCGGAAGGGTAAATCATCCATCCCGTCAAAATTTGCGTATCATACCGGTCGAATTGAATGGGGAACCGTGGTTCTTTCAATATTCACCCTATGTGTATTACAACGAGCATTGCATTGTATTCCATCATGATCATGTACCGATGAAGCTTACAAAGGATACGCTGCGGCGGTTGCTGGCCTTTACGAAAGCGTTTCCGCACTATTTCATTGGCTCTAACGCGGATCTGCCCATTGTCGGTGGGTCGATCCTGACTCACGATCATTTTCAGGGTGGTCGTCATACATTCCCGATTGAAAAAGCGGGTGTGGACGACGTATACCATAATGAAGCATTTCCGCAGGTTACGGCGGGGATTGTGAACTGGCCGATGTCGGTCATTCGTTTCACGTCAACAGATGCCGAGGCACTATTGGAGGCGGGAAATGCTGCTTTTGAAGCTTGGAAGGCGTATAGTGATCCAGAGGTAGACGTTCTCTCTCATACCGAATCGGAGGGGGAAACGATTCCGCATAATACAGTAACGCCGATTGTACGCCGGGATTCCGAAGGAAGATATCAGATGGATCTCGTACTGCGCAACAACCGAACGAGTGAAGAGTACCCGGAAGGTATTTTTCATCCCCATCGCGAGATGCATCATATCAAAAAGGAAAATATCGGTCTGATCGAAGTGATGGGACTTGCCATCCTTCCGGGACGACTCAAAGATGAGCTGGATGGAATTGCTGATATTTTGTGTGGGAACGATGAATTGGCTGGGGCTATGCAGCAAGAAGGACATCCACTGTTTAAACATGCAGACTGGATTTACCAGTTGAATACCCGGTTTGGTCGTCTGTCTGACAAGGAGACGGCTGTTCGTACCGTACAAAATGAGGTTGGACTGAAATTTAGTGAAATTTTGGAGCATGCAGGAGTCTATAAACGGAATCCATCCGGTCAGCAGGCATTTGGTCGCTTTATGAAACGATTGGGATACACCTTGGGAGAATAATGTAGCTTAGACTGCACATAATACAATACGAGAACCCTCCCAAGATGTGAATGTAACCATACTCCTTTAGGAGTATGGTTTTTTTTCTGAAATGAATGCAATTTGTTTCCTGTAACCGTAAAGGTTATAATAGAGTAGTTTCTTAACATTAAACTTTAGAAATATTGGAGGCGAGCGTTTGCGATGAAAGCATTCGAATTTTATAATCCTACACAATTGATCTTCGGTAAAGGACAATTGGAGGCTCTCAAGCGTGAAGTTCCTAAATACGGAAAACGTGTATTGCTTGTATATGGCGGCGGCAGTATTAAGCGCAGCGGTTTGTACGATAATGTAATAAAATTGCTTAGTGAAATCGGTGCAGAGGTAACCGAACTGGCTGGTGTAGAACCAAATCCACGCTTGTCTACAGTACATAAAGGCGTTGAATTGTGTAAAACCAACCAGATCGACCTTATATTGGCTGTAGGCGGTGGCAGTGTACTGGATTGCTCCAAAGCTATTGCTGTTGGTGCAAAATATGATGGCGATATGTGGGATTTTGCAGAGCGTAAAGCAACTCCACAAGCAGCCTTGCCATTAGGTACGGTTTTGACTATGGCAGCAACCGGTTCTGAAATGAACGCAGGTTCTGTAATTACAAACGAAAAAACACAGGAAAAATTGGGATGGGGTAGTGTACATGCGTTTCCTGCTTTCTCCATTCTTGATCCGGTGAACACATACTCTCTGCCCAAAAATCAAACTGTCTATGGAATTGTGGATATGATGTCACATACGCTGGAGCATTATTTTCATTTGGAATCCAATACTCCGGTTCAACTGGGCTGGTGTGAAACGATTTTGCGCACAGTGATAGATGCGGCTCCAGGACTGGTCAACGATCTGGAAAACTATGAGCTGCGTGAAACGATTATGTATTGTGGTACGATGGCACTGAACGGTTTCCTGAACATGGGGCTGACAGGTGATTGGGCTACTCATAATATTGAGCATGCTGTGTCTGCTGTTTATGATATCCCACACGGTGGAGGACTGGCTATTTTGTTCCCGAACTGGATGAAACACAATCTGCATGTCAAGCCTGAACGCTTCAAGCAACTGGCAGTGAATGTGTTCCACGTAAACCCAGAAGGTAAAAGTGATGAAGAAGTAGCGTTGGAAGGTATTCAGGCGTTGCGTGATTTCTGGAACTCGATTGGTGCGCCAAGCCGTCTGGCTGATTACGATATTGATGCGTCCAAAATTGACGTAATGGCTGATAAAGCTGTGAAATTTGGACCTTTTGGTGGTTTTAACAAGCTCAATCGCGAAGATGTAGTTGAAATTTACAAAGCATCCCTGTAAACGATCTTCGAAGCTTTGTAGGCACGTTTGTACGTCATTAGACGTACGAACGTGCTTTTTTGGGTTTAAGTTGAGATATAAGAGGAAAATTTTGAAACTTTTTAAGGTTGAATACGTAAACATAGTTATAGACTGGAAACCAGGCTGAAAAGGTACATGGAAGGAGGAGTCGTATGGAAACCTTATTTTGGTGGTTGTTGGCAGGAGGCGCAATCTTTACTGTGGTCAGTGTGTTGATCGGGGATG
>NZ_JCAJRU010000289.1:0-5489 GCF_059447605.1 Paenibacillus sp. N119s
TTTTGTTCGCCGCAGTGCACGCCAAAATTGATATTCCGATGGCTATTGACCGGGCAAAGGCAAAATATCCGCAGGTGGAATTTGTATACGGACGCCCGATTGGCGTTCACGAGAAAATCGTTAGCATACTGCTGGATCGCTTGAAAGAGACCCGTCCGGTTGCAGTTCCAGCGGGGATGCATAGCGCGGTCGAGACATCTGCCGAGGTATCCAACGAAGAAACAGCAGTACTTGTATTAGGACGCGGAAGTAGCGATCCAGATGCAAACAGTGACTTTTTCAAAATCACCCGTATGCTGTGGGAGAAGCTTTCTTATACGTGGGTAGAAAGCAGCTTTATCGGCGTGACGCAACCTTCTTTTCCAGACGGTCTGGAGCGTTGCGTACGACTGGGTGCCAAAAAGATTATCGTGCTTCCGTATTTTCTGTTCACGGGGGTGCTGATTAAGCGCATCGAAGAAATGACCCAGGAATTTGCTGAGGCTCACCCTGCATTACAGGTGGAAATGGGCGGATATTTTGGTTTCCATCCTCAATTGGTTGAGCTGGTGCTAGAGCGGGCTAACGAAGGTTTGTTCGGTGAGGTTACGGCTAATTGTGATAACTGCCAGTTCCGTCTGGAAGCACAGGAGCATCACCATCATCACCACGACCATGACCACGATCACCATCACGACCATGAGCATGGCCATCACGATCATGATCACCACCACCATCATACACATGAGCATAATCATCATCACGAGCACCATACACACCACCACGCGCACGATCATGAGCATAGACATGCTCACGACCATGAAGACCATGACCATGATCATGCGTCTTCTGTAGTGAACGTAACTGGGCAGGTGAAAGGCTCATGATTTTCATGCTGTGTGGAACGAGCGATGCACGGGAATTGGCGCTGCAAATTCGTGACATGGGCTTTAATGTATTGACCTCAGTCGTAACCGAAAGTGCGGCGGCCAGTTTGTCCGAAGCAGGACTGGATGTGCGTACAGGCCGAATGACAGCCGATGAAATGGGGGCAATGATTCGGGAGAAGGGGATACAGGCTGTTGTTGATGCCAGCCACCCTTTTGCAGAGGAAGCACATGCGAATGCGATGACTGCTGCTCGCGAGTCTGGAGTTCCTTATATCCGCTACGAGCGGACGGGACTGGTGTATGACAATCATCCGTTGCTCCATATCGTTCCTTCCTATGAAGAGGCGGCATTAATTGCTAAGCAACTCAAAGGCTCTGTCATGCTTACAACGGGCAGTAAGACGCTTGGCACGTTCACCAAGCATTTACTCGGAGATCCGGACATTCGTCTGGTTGCACGTATGCTGCCGCGCCTCGACAATATGGAGAAATGCGGAGAACTGGGGATGGAGCAAAAAAATATCATTGCCATGCAGGGACCCTTTTCCCGTGAGATGAACGAAGCATTGTACAAGCACTTTGGTACGACCGTGATGGTCACCAAGGAGAGCGGACGCACCGGAGCAGTGGATGAGAAGGTTCAGTCTGCTTTGGACCTGGGTATTCACGTCATTTTGATTTCCAGACCGGAAGTAGAGTTTGGTACGGTATTTGATCATTTCGACGGAGTAATTAACGCCCTTCGTACAGCCACAGGGAAGACTTCAATTTGAGTTGAGTCAAAGCCCTACAAGTTCAGTTACTCCAGAACAACTGCTGGCATGTATCTAAAATATAGTCATCTTAAAATACGCGTTTTAATAGAAGTATCTGGTATTTCATTGCACGAGCAGTTATTTTTCCTAAACTAATTTTCCATAAGGAGTGGGTCGATACCATGGATTTTAAAACAGACTTTAAGCCGCTAACGGTGCAGCCGCAGGAGATTGAGGGTAAAAGCTTCGCGATGATCACAGAAGAATTGGGAGAGCATCCATTTACAGCAGAGCAATATCCCGTTGTACAGCGTGTCATTCATGCATCTGCTGATTTTGAGCTGGGGCGCAGCATGGTATTCCATCCCAAAGCAATCGAAGCCGGAATTGCAGCTATTCGCACAGGGCAGCCGGTGGTGGCAGATGTGCAAATGATTCAGGCAGGGCTGAGCAAGGATCGCATCCGTCAATTTGGCGGGGATGTTCATGTGTACATATCTGACCCGGACGTGATGGAAGAAGCCAAAAGGCTGAACACGACACGTGCCATTATTTCAATGCGCAAAGCGATTCAGGCGGGCGAAGGTGGGATCTATGCGATCGGGAATGCGCCGACAGCGTTGCTGGAGCTGATTCGTCTGGTGAAAGAAGGAGCGGCTAAACCCGGACTGGTGATTGGCATGCCCGTAGGTTTTGTATCGGCGGCAGAATCCAAGGACGAGCTGCGCAAGCTGGATATTCCGTTCATCACGAATATTGGACGCAAGGGTGGCAGTACGATTGTGGTAGCGGCATTGAATGCAATCTCCTTAATGGCTGTCCGCTAGATGCGGTTGTCCGTTTGCTGTATCATGAAATGAAATTAGACATGATCAGCAGCAGAGGTTAAGGAGGAATTGGCATGGAAAAGGAAGCGGCGTCCGCCAGCAAACCCAAACGGATGAAAAGTGGTGAAGCTCCCGCGCCGGACAAGCCGATGCGGTCAGGCTTTACGACGGGGGCTTGTGCGGCTGCAGTAGCCAAAGGAGCGGTGCAACTGCTCATTACGGGCATACCGCCGAAGGAAGCGGTGATATCGCTGCCCGCGGGCTTCGATCATGCGTTTGAGCTGATCGAGCCTGTGTTGGACGCGGACGAGGCTTCCTGCACGACGATCAAGGACGGTGGCGACGACCCGGATGCCACGCATCAGGCGAGAATTAGCGCCTCTGTTAGCTGGCGCGAGGAGCCGGGCATTGAGCTGGACGGTGGCATTGGAGTGGGACGGGTAACGAAGCCCGGCCTGCCTGTGCCTGTCGGGGAAGCAGCGATCAATCCGGTGCCGCGTCGGATGATTATGGAGGCCGTCTCAGGCGTGCTTGAGGAGCATGGATCGGCCAAAGGGGTCCGGGTCGTCATTAGTGTGCCGGACGGCGAAGAAATCGCCAAGAAAACACTGAACGGACGGCTTGGCATTCTTGGGGGGATTTCCATCCTGGGTACACGCGGTGTGGTCGTTCCGTTTTCCACGTCAGCGTATAAAGCCAGCGTGGTGCAGGCTATATCGGTTGCCCAAGCGATGAACTGCGAGGAAATTGTCCTGACCACAGGCGGCAGCAGTGAAAAATATGCGATGCAAATGTATGACCAGTTAACGGAAGAAGCTTTTATTCAGATGGGGGATTTTGTCGGCTTTGCAGTCAAGCATGGCAAACGATTGGGAATGAAAAAGATTATTCTCGTCGGTATGCCTGGCAAGCTGTCAAAGGTTGCTCAGGGTGTCATGATGGTTCACTCCAAGAGTGCTCCGGTAGACTTTGGATTTTTGGCCAGGGTTGCGCGTGAAGCAGGGGTGGACGAGTCACTTGCAGCGGCAGTGGCTGAGGCGAATACAGCTACGCAGGTGGCGGATATGATGACCGAAGCGAATGCGCTGAGCTTTTTTGAAAAGTTATGTACCTATGGATGTCAGCATTGCCTGGAGCATGCAGGTGGTGGAATCACCGTGGAAATGGTACTGGTAACGCTGAAAGGGAACGTGCTGGGGAGGGCGAGAGTTGGTGAGTAGAGTGATCCGTGTCATTGGTATCGGAGAAAATGGAGCGGCAGGCCTGTCGCAGGAAACGCTGGAACAAATTGAGCGTGCTGACCTGCTGGTCGGTGGCGAGCGCCAGCTAGCTTTTTTCAAAGCAGCTACAGGAGAAAAACGAACATTAAAGAGCGGCTTATCCGCCGTGGTAGAAGAATTGGGACGGTTGCGTGAGCACAAGGATATTGTCGTGCTTGCGTCAGGCGATCCGCTTTTTTTTGGAATTGCAGGCTATTTGTCTGCCAAGCTGGGGGCCGAACATCTGGATATTTTACCCCATCTCAGTTCGGTTCAACTAGCGTTTGCACGTCTTGGTGACAGCTGGCAGGATGCGGTGCTGGAAAGTGTACATGGTCGTCCGATGACTGGTTTAGCGCAGCGGATCGATGGGCAGAACAAGATCGCGTTGCTGACGGATGATCGCAATCATCCCGCCGCGGTTGCCGCTTATCTGCTGCATTTTGGCATGACGGAATATGATGCCTTTGTCGGTGAGCATTTGGGAGGACCGGATGAGGTGTATCGGCATTATACGCTGGAAGAGATGGCGCAGGGGACATTCCAACCCCTGAACGTGGTTGTTTTGCGCCGTCGTAAGGGAGAAGACGTGCCAGCAACCCGCCGGGGATTTGGTTTTGAGGATGCTGAATTTCACCAGCGCAAGCCGGAAAAAGGGCTGATCACGAAGCGTGAAGTGCGTGTATTCAGCTTGTCCGAGCTGCGATTGACCGAGCGAAGCATCGTATGGGATATCGGCGCAGGCTCGGGTTCTGTAGCTGTGGAATGTGCGCGGCTGGCCAAGTACGGGCAAGTGTTCGCCATTGAGAAGAATGAAGGCGATCTCGCCAATGTGGAAGCGAACAAGATCAAATTTCGCACTGATTTTCCAGTGATTCATGCCAAAGCGCCTGCCGGATTGGATGAGTTGCCAGACCCGGATGCCGTGTTTATCGGCGGGAGCGGAGGAGAGTTGGCAGAACTGATCCGTCTGTGCGCTTCCCGTTTGCGTAAGGATGGGCGGATTGTAGTAAATGCTGCAACGATTGAGACGTTGCATGACGGTATGAAGGCGATGCAGGCCGCAGGACTCGAAACCTCGGTGACGTTACTGCAAACAGCGCGTAGCAAGCCGATTTTGAATATGACTCGTTTTGACGGACTCAATCCGATATATGTCATTACAGGACAGCCGCCGGTAGACGTGGCTGACGGAGCAGCAGGGGAGTAAGCTGGTAATTCAAGAGGGGGAGAGACAGCATGAATACGGCGGGAATAGGAACACTTTACGGCGTAGGCGTGGGGCCGGGTGATCCCGAGCTGATCACGGTCAAGGCGTACCGGATGATTCAGGAATGTGCAGTTGTGGCTTATCCGAAGAAGCGCCGGGGAGGCAAATCGTATGCCCACGAAATTGTGGAATTATACGTGAACCCGGAGGAAAAGGAGATGCTGGGGCTCATTTTTCCAATGACCAAGGACCCGGTTGTACTGGAGCGGGAGTGGAACAAAACGGTGGTTGCTTGCTGGGAGGCTCTGAGTCAAGGGAAGGATGTAGCTTTTGTCACAGAAGGAGATCCCAATCTGTACAGTACCTTTATTCACTTGGCACGTCTGATGAAGGATCTTCATCCCGAGGTGCCGATTGTATCTATTCCGGGCATCTCTTCTGTATTGGGAGCAGCGGCGGCGCTGGAATTACCTTTGGCAGACGGAGACCAGCAGGTCGGTATTATTCCGGCTACGGAGGATCGAGAAGCGATGAAGCGGGCCATTGAGAATCACGATACAGTCGTGTTT
>NZ_JCAJRU010000290.1:0-5418 GCF_059447605.1 Paenibacillus sp. N119s
AAAGACTATCAACTGAATAAGCACGCTGGTAAGCATTTTGTTGAATTCGAATATGCCCTTTTTTCTCCATCCAGCTGCCTGCTTCATCTTTCAACTTATTCATGCGCTTTAATATCGGTCCATCCATATCTAATATTAGTCTAATTTCTTGTTTGTCTTCCTCAGTGAGAGAAGTACGATATTTTTCCATTGCATGCACAATTTCCTGTCGACGATCTACAAAGGCAACTAATTCTTCCTCTTCAATGATCGAAATTCGGTTAGTCGTCTCTATTGTAATTTCTTTCAGCACTCTTATGAAGTCTTGAATATTGTTACTGTCCATCAGCTACCTGTGACCGAGCTTGGAAGTTTGCTCACTTCTACCCAAGCCTCACGAAGATCCGTTAGATGTTCCTCTACTTCCCGAGCCTTAGACACATCTTTATGAACATTAGACTCAATCAGACAATGCAACATATATTCATAAATTCTTAACAAGTCTCGCGAAATCGGATAATCAAAATTCAAAGCGGATATTAATTCATGAATGATAGCTTGTGATTTACAAAGATTATAGTTGGCTTTCCCGAAATCTTTATCTAAAATCCCGTCTATACCTGCCCGAGTAAATCGGATTGCCCCATCATACAGCATAATCAGAAGTTTAGGCTTGGAGGCAGTCTGGGCTTGAGCCTGCTGGTACTTCTGGTAAGGGGATTGAATCAAATGTATGACCTCCTTATTTATCTAAAGCTGGACAAGCTAGAAGAAGTACTATTATATTTATTAATTGCCGTCTCCATGGATGTAAACTTCTTGTAGTAGTTCGTTTCGATCATATTCAATCGGGCTGTCATATCAGTTATCCTTCTATCAATACTCGTTAGCTCTTGTCCCATCGTGCTGCTGATAATGAATGAAGCACTCAGATCAGTGCTTACCTTTGAGGTTCCTGCCTTATCAGCTAACTTTTGCAGCGCAGTATTGGATATTTTTTTCATACGTGCGAAAATTCCATCTTGATCTGTATATTTATTACTTTGCGCTGTAGCAGAATCCTGCTTACCAAAAAAGTTGGTCACAATATCAGGATCTTTATCTAAAGCAGCTTTCAGCTTATCTGTATCTAAAATAAGTTTCCCTTTTGTCTGATACGTACCTGTTGTTATCCCAAGCTCAGCAAGGCTAATTGTTGTACCGTCGTCGAGTGTAACTTTTTGTACCATTGCACTACGCATATCGGCTGCTGCGCTCTGCAAGATGCTGTCGTTTTTAAGCATGCCACTTTTGGCTTTATTGGTCCAAAGTGTGATTTCATCATCACTCATATCCTTTTTTTGATCAGTTGTTAAAGGGGTATACTTACTGTAACGTTCTTCACTAACTTTGTTATTTAACGTAGAGAGAACATCATTATACGCGTCAACAAACCCCTGAACCGTTTCAACCAGCTTATCCGTATCTTTGACTACCTCAATGCGTGTTGAAGTACTCCCACTGGCATTATTAAGCGTAAGTTCAACACCATTCATCGCGAAGGTATTGGAAGACCTTGTGATATCCAAACCATTTACAGTGAGCTTGGCATCTTCGCCTCCTGTAATAGTACTCCCCAGCTTTAAAGCCGAGAATATCGCTCCATTAAGCGCAATATCTTTGGCTCCAGTCGTTTTACTTGTTAGAGAAATCTTACCTGTGGCAGAGTCATAGATTGCACTCACACCAGCTTGCTTATTTGAATTGATTTTTTGGACAAAGGAATCAAGTGTTTCATTGACAGGATCAATCTCTATTGACGCTTCCGAGTCTCCTGAACCAATTTTGACTGTTATTGGAGTAGTTCCTGAGATTCCCGAATCTTTAATATCCTGTAGCTTAACAGTTCCCCAATCGGTCGGTGCAGGAACAGAACTATTGAGTTCGATAGCTGCAGAAGAAGTAGCACTTGATGCTGTTGCCAGCGAAGTTACCTTTACATCTAATACTCCACTGGCTGACGAAGATACTTTGGCACTAACCGCACTTGTATTTCCAGTAATATTGGCCTTCTGAGCACTAATTGCACTACTCAAGCTAAGTTTAGATAGTTTATCTTGTGTAAAACTAACCAGTTTCACACTGGTCTCCCGATAGTTTTCACGCTTCCATTCCATTAGCTGTTTCTGTTGATTCAGCTTGTCGAGCGGAGCGCTCTCAGCTGTCATCAACTTTTTAACCATGGAATCTATATCCATACCAGATGCCAAACCACTTATTCTTGTTACCATGAACGTTCCTCCTTATGCCTTCTTATCAACAATAATCCCGGTAATCTCCATCATTCTTGCTGCTACATCCAAAATTTTTTCTGGCGGAACTTCACGAATGAGATCACCTGTTTCCTTGTTCAAAACTTTAATCATAATGGTGTGAGTTTTTTCGTGCACAGATATTTCAAACATTTTTTGCGGACCTTGAATTGCCTCAATTGCTTTTTGCAACTGCTGAATGGTTTGCTCGTGTGTCAGCTGTGCTTTTGCAGGGATTACAGACTGGACTGCACCTTCTTCAGAAGTTATTGCAGGATCAGTAACGGTGTCCTCCTTTGGAGTTCCGGCAGAAAGATTAATCGGTGTTATACCTCCTGCATTGGTCGGTATCAATGGTTCCATAACATAACCCCTCGCTCATAAAATGGTATGTTGAACACTCTATCTCTTCTACTCATATCGGCTGTCCTACTCTATATATCGGTTAATGATTTAGAATATTTATGAAAAACAATATAAAAAAACAAAAAAGGCTCTGCAAAATGCAGAGCCTTTAATAATTCGCATGCTTTCCAAAATCTTAACGAAGCAAGGACAGTACGCCTTGTGGCGCAGAGTTTGCTTGTGACAGCATGGATTGGGAAGCTTGCAGCAAGATGTTGTTCTTGGACAAAGCAACCATTTCTTTAGCCATGTCAGTATCACGAATACGGGATTCGGAAGCTGTCAGGTTTTCAACTGTAGTTCCCAAGTTGTTGGAAGTATACTCCAAGCGGTTTTGAACAGCACCCAATTTAGCACGTTGTGTAGCTACTTTTTCAATAGCATCACTCACATTTGTCAATGTGGAAGAAGATTTCAAACCAGTGAATCCTGCTGTAGCAACACCACTAACTGTAATTGTAAAAGCTTTATCGTCCGCTTGTACTTTTACATTAGAAGTGATTTTGATTCCGTTGAATGTAGTGTTCTTCATGATGCTGTCGATTTGGGATCCCAGTGCGTTAAGCTCCATGTTGATGTTACTCTTATCGCTGGAAGAATATGTTCCGTTCAGTTTTTGAACGTTCAGTTCTTTCATACGAGAAAGCATGGAAGATACTTCGTTCATTGCACCCTCAGCAGTTTGTGCAAAAGAAATACCGTCTTGAACGTTACGTTGGGATTGTTCCAAACCACGGATTTGTCCGCGCATTTTTTCGGAGATAGAGAGACCAGCAGCGTCATCAGCAGCGCGGTTGATACGCAGACCGGAAGACAGTTTCTCCATGTTTTTGCTTGCTGCAGCACTATTCATACCCATGTTACGGTGAGTGTTCAATGCAGGAATATTGTGGTTGATAATCATTTTAAATTTCCTCCCTGAAATGGTTTAATTCCCACGTCCTTGTGGTATGAGCGTCTTCACAGGTCGGCCGCCCTGAAGAATTATCGCTCTAAATTATATATCGACACCTGCCACTGTATTGTTTATAGCATTTTAAAAATTTCAAAAAAATCTATTTCGCAAAACATTATTCGGAACGCAAATAATTTAATTTAAACCAATAATTGACATATATTGAACTCTATCTTATATTAAGCTTGTGGTAAAAAATATCTAATTGAAGGAGTGTTTCAAATTATGCTTAGGAAAACTATTGGTGTATTATCCGTTTTGATCCTTGCGGTCGGTTGGTTCTCAGCATCTTCTAATCTGGCACTTGCAGGTTCTTCTCAAGCCCAGCCTATTCAATTGCCAGCACAATTTCAAAATTCCATGGTCAAGAAAGGCTCAAACACACTTTTAAGCGATCAGCTTATATTGCCAACCCGATCGAAAACATTTTCAATCCCCAAGGAGGACATCTCTTTAAAATCTCCAAAGTTAAATTCATTACCAGATACTTCGTCTAACAATAAACTTTCTGTCTCTGCAGTCACATATGATGTTTATAACACCACACCCGATGGCGCGATCTTTATTAAATCTGGTAATTCCACACAAGGTTATATTACGGCAGAGGGTGAAAGCCGCTGGTTTTTCACCCGTGTTGAGACTCCCAATAAGCTGACTGTATTTTTAAATCCAGGGGCATCCACAACTAATGATTACGATCTTCATCTATACAAGCTTGATGAAAGCACTGGAACGCTAAACAAAGTTTCATATTCAACGAAGGGGGCTGGTCAATATGAACAAGTCAGCTACGTTGCAGGAACTGGCTATTATTTCATACTTGTCCAATCATACAAAGGATTTGATGTAACCCAGCCGTTTACCGTTCACTCTATCCAATCCGACAACTATGACAGCAGTGAACCAGATGACAATCCTTGGTTTGCTAAAGACCGGGGATCATCCACATTTAGCAGCAGCCAAACGATCGACAATGTTCTAGATGAAGATTGGAGTAAGATCAAAGTTACCTCTGATAGCACCGTCCGGCTCAACCTCAACAATACCTCAACTTATGGCGAATACCGACTGGATCTATATGACGCTAATTTAACAAGTCTCGGATATCTTGGTCAGAACACAACCGCACAAATAAAGTTATCCGCAGGGGAATATTATATCCGCGTTATTGCACCATCCAAGTTCGATCTCACCACCCCGTACACGTTGACAGTGAGTTATCAAAATGCTGATGTTGCACGGGTGGTAACCTCTAACATCACAACAGACGGTGGAGTATACGGTTTTATAAACTATGGTTATGGACAAAAATGGAGAATAAAAAACAATATCACCATTAGTGGTAGAGCGTTTGATGCCCAAGGCAGTCCTGTGGCAAATGCTATCGTCACCACAAGAATTATTGTTACAATAAACAATAAGGTATTTACAGCAAGCGGAACAACCAATGAACAAGGATACTTTACGATCCCAGTAAGTGGTTTAACCTCGGCTGCAGGTAAGTATTCTTTCTACAACGGCGTCAGCACGCACTATTTTGATATTATCCCAATCGACTTTTACAGTGGCGGTAAATTACTCAATTCAGATATTAGCAGTCTCTATCATTTCGCTTACCAAATAAGATAACTTAGTAAAACAGATTAAAAATCAACTAAAATCTTGTAGTTTTAATAACATAAAAAGCCAAAAAAGCTGGCCCTGGATTAAACTGTACCCTATAGAGTAGACACTTTAAAAAAGTCTCTCCGTAGGGTACTTTTTATATATCGAGAAAAATGGGGAGTG
>NZ_JCAJRU010000291.1:0-5408 GCF_059447605.1 Paenibacillus sp. N119s
TTCGGGATAAAAGGCGTGAGACAAGTCCACCCACTCTTTTTGCTTCAACAACTTCAAGATATCTGCTAAATGCTCTGCCATGATGCCCAATCCTCCTCAGCTTGATTACAAGCATTGTACCTGAGGATTCTACAAAAATCCATAATTCCCCTGTCATTTTTTTTCGCATTTTGACTTGAAATCGTTAACATTACGAGAAAAATGATTCTATCTTTATTCACCGAAAAATTCCATATAATCATATATACAATTTTTATTTCATGTGATTGTTAACGTTTTCATTCTTGTATATGCGTTTTGATTGGAAAAACAAGGGCTCTATTGAATTATATAAAAAATTCGACAAAAATTTTAGCATGTAACTTTTATTATATTAACAAATACTGGAACAAAAAGTATGATAGAACATGTAGTAACTACAGGAGCACCCGGGACTCCCTTCGTTCGTCTACTCTATTAATTCAATATACGGAGGTATTTTATGAAAAAAAGATGTTCACTCGCCATCGCAGCCGTGTTACTGTTCGCTACTCTGGCTCCTATGGATGCACCTGCACATGCAGCCAGCGATATCGGCAAGGAGACACTCGGCAGCAAAAACGGCTGGGCCGCCTTTTCTACGGGTACAACAGGTGGAGCTGCTGCTACTTCCTCCAATATTTTCACCGTAACGAACCGTAAACAACTTGTCGATGCCTTAGGTAAAAGCAGCAACACTACGCCTAAAATCATTTATGTTAAAGGCACAATCAATGCCAACGTCGATGATAACAATAAACCGTTAGGACTGAATGATTATAAGGACCCTAAATATGATTTTAACGCATATCTCAAGGCGTATGATCCATCTACGTGGGGAAAAAAGGTTCCTTCCGGTACATTAGAAGACGCACGTAAGGCTTCACAGAAAAATCAAGCCAGTCGTGTCGTTATTGATATCCCCTCCAATACAACGATAGTTGGTCTGGGCAATAACGCCGTCATTAACGGTGCGAACTTCCAATTGAAAAAGGGTACAGACAACGTCATTATCCGTAATATTGAATTTCAGGACGCCTACGATTATTTCCCGCAGTGGGACCCAACGGATGGCAGCACAGGCAACTGGAATTCAGAGTATGACAGCATTACAATTAATGGAGCTACACATGTATGGGTGGACCACAACACGTTCAACGACGGGTCTCACCCCGATAGCGGAAATGGCACCTTCTACGGTCAAGAATACCAGCATCATGATGGACTGCTCGATGTGACTAACCAAGGCGATCTGGTTACTATTTCATACAACCACTTTCACGATCATGACAAAACATCCATTATCGGCAACAGCGACAGCAAAACAGCAGATGAAGGAGCTTTACGTGTAACCCTGCATCACAATTATTATGAGAACACAGTACAACGCACACCGCGCGTACGTTATGGACAGGTTCATCTATATAACAATTACTATTCCGGGGATGTGAATCGCTCTGAATACCCTACGCTGTATATTTGGGGTGCGGGCAAATCCTCCAAAATCTTTGCTGAAAACAATGTCATTGACGTTGCGGGACTATCCGCAGCCAAAATTGTGTCTGTTTTTGGTGGAACCGCCTTGTCAGATACGGGCACACTTCTGAATGGACAGGCCGTTAACGCAGGCTCCAGTGCGGGTCTTAGCTCCTCTGTTGGCTGGAAGCCATCCTTGAATGATAAAATCTCCCCATCCGCCAGCGTGAAGGCAGAAGTCACTTCCCAAGCCGGTTCTGGCAAGTTGTAAGTATTGCCGTATAATACAAAGCACCACAGGCCCATGTAGCCTGCGGTGTTACAGCAAAAAGGCTGTTTCTCCGTAATATGAATCCACATGGAGAAACAGCCTTTTTCATTTATTATTTGAGATTATTTACAAATTATTCGTGCCTTAACTGCCGTATTGTTCAACTAAAACTGGCTTTTCAAATGCATTATCCAGCTTGCGAAGTTTAGCCTTCACCGCTTCTGGTGGCTCAACCGCAGGTGCATCTGGATGAAGCAGCCACGATTTCACAAAGTGTGTATCGGACAATTGATAGAGTGGCGGCTCTTTCTCAAAGTCAATTTTCATAGCATACGAACTACGGGCTGCAAAGGCATCCCCTACAGGTGGGTGAAGCAGATCCGGTGGTGTTCCCGGGATCGCGGCCAGCTTCTGACCATGGCTGTCCAAACTAGGCATGGAAGCGAGGAGTCCCCATGTATATGGATGTTTCGGGTTATAGAAAATTTCATTAACCGTACCTGTTTCCACGATTTGTCCTGCATACATAACAGCTACACGATCTGCCATCTTTGCCACAACACCAAGGTCATGAGTAATAAAGATGATAGAGGTATCGATCTTTTTCTGAAGGTCCTTCATCAGTTCTAAGATTTGAGCTTGAATGGTTACATCCAACGCAGTCGTCGGCTCATCGGCAATCAGAAGTTTAGGATTAGCAGCCAAAGCCATCGCAATAACGACACGTTGACGCATACCACCACTGAACTCATGCGGATATTGGTTGAAACGCTGTTCAGGGTGTGGAATACCTACCAGGTTCAGCAACTCAATGCCCCGCTTGCGAGCAGCATCTTTGGATATCTTTTCATGCTTGAAAAGCACTTCCGTGATCTGCTTGCCGACTTTCATCGTCGGGTTAAGCGAAGTCATAGGGTCCTGTGAAATCAACCCAATTTCCTTACCACGAATTTTTTGCATTTGCTTTTCCGTTTTATGAATCAGCTCTTCCCCGTCAAACAAAATTTGACCCTTTTGATAGACGCCCGGAGGAGTTGGGATCAGCTTCATAACAGCTTGCGAGGTTACACTTTTGCCTGAGCCGGATTCGCCGACAATCGCCAGCGTCTCTCCTTTATTGACATGAAAGTTTACGCCACGAATGGCCTGCACTAGGCCCTGACGGGTCTTGAAAGATATCGTTAAGTCCTTCACTTCCAAAAGGCGGTTCATCTCATCACTCTTTCATTTATTATTCATCATTATTATTGACCACTATCTAAAAAAACGACGTTCATGAGTCAAGGTATATACGAATAATTTTACTCATTTTAGTGCTCGCCAGTCAAGCAATATCTAAAATATCACCAAAAACCTATCATGATATGTCATGTTAGTGGCATATTTTTGCGATAAATTGATCATTTTTAACCATTTTTCCCTCATTTATAACATGTGTCATGACATGCGTTGAATGTAGCTGAAGCGCGCCCCACCTAATGGCGACCGTGTACAAAGTAATTCTCCATTCAGTCGCGAGGCTATTTGACGGCAGATAGCCAATCCTAGACCCGTGACACCATTTGATCCCGTATAGAATCTTCCGAACACCTCGGCTGCTTCAGATTCGGTTAGGCCTTTCCCATCATCATCTACATGCATAGCCCACACAACCTCCGGTGTTGTCCCTGTCTCCAAATGAATGACAACCTCCGTAGAGGTATGTCGAACTGCATTTTGCAGCAAATTCAATATCATGCGGAATAATTGCTCGGCCGGCACGGCCACATGCAGCCCCTCTCCCTCCACTCGCAGCGAGATAGAGCGTTCACTGGCCATCGGCATCAGCAGATGAACAGCGTCCTCTGCCATACTTCTCAGATCAACCAGAGAGACAGGCCATTCCTCAGTTAGCGCCTCCAGCCTCGATAGCTGAAGCAACTTTTCCACCATATCAATTAATCGCTGGGATTGCACTCTGATAATGCTCAGTCCCTCATCCTGAGATACCACTTGATCCTGAATGGCATATACATAGCCTTGAATGGACATTAACGGTGTCCTTAACTCGTGTGATACATTTTGTAGAAATTCAATTTGGCTGTGGTGGTGCTGCTGAATGCGGGCGGACATGGAATGAAAGGTGCCAATCAATTCGCCAATTTCGCTTTTGTCCGCCTGTGGAAAATCACTATCCTGTGGCTGATTCGGCTCATAGTTGCCTACCGCCTCCTTCAATCGTTTGAGCGGACGTACCAGACGTGAAACAACCAACAGACCAATAACGAGAATCACCAGAAAGCTCGCGATGATCGACAGCAGCGTAGTTCTCATTAACGGTACATAAAGAGCTCTTAAAGAAGATAAGGGTGAATATACAAAAATACGAAAAGGTTGCCCGGGCAATTCTTCATTCGTAAACAGTATCTTTTTACCTGAAAGGACAGCAACGCCTTCATGTGTAGTAACCAAATCGTGAGCAGACGGATGGACCGATGCAAAAAAGCCCTGGCGGACCAAAAGCAAACGCTCGAGCTTTTTGCCTTCCATTCCAGCGACGCTGGAGTCGATGATGCGATTATCCGTGCTTAAAATAAAATAATCGGCAGATAAAAGCACACCCTTGATAACATAGTGAAATTCAGCATTATCCAGCCGATCAAATCCTCCGTCACTCATAATATGGACGGCTTTCCGTGCCTGATCATGGAGCTTAGATTTGGCCTGATTCACCAGAATGTCATCAATGAGCCTAATGAACAAGACCACCGTTATACAGACGGTAATCAGCATGGCAATGGAGAGGGACAGCAGAATTTTAGCTCTCATCGTACGCATGGCTTACTTCTCCTGAACCGTTGCTTTATATCCGAAGCCCCATACCGTGTTAATGACGAGTGTGGAGTGGTATTCTGCCAACTTTTTGCGAATCCGTTTGACCAGATCATCTACGACCCTCACATCTCCTATAAAATCATAGCTCCACACCTGCTGAATCAAATGCTCTCTGCCAAAAGGTCGTTCCAGATGATTCGCAAGAAACAGCAGCAGATCGAATTCACGTGAGGTCAAATTCACCGCTTGTCCATCTACTGTAACTTTACGAAAGTCAGCAAAAATGCATAGATTGCCCGCATGGCAAAGATTTGCGCTCTCTGTTACTTGCTTGTCATCAGATGCAGACGTGCCCGCCTTGCTAAGCCTTAGCATCGCTTTGACCCTGCCCACCAGCTCCCTTGGATTAAAGGGCTTGGTCAAAAAATCACTGCATCCCAATTCCAGCCCGTGGATGCGGTCACTTTCCTCTCCGCGTGCGGAGATCATAATGATTGGCATTTCTGTAAACTCACGAAGCTGAGTCAATAGAGAAAGCCCGTCAATGCCTGGCATCATAATATCAAGCACGAGACAATCCGGACGGTTGGTTCGGATATGCTCTACCAGTGTTTTCCCACTGGAAAAGGAAGTTACCTCATAGGACTCTTTTTTCAAATATTCAGATATTAGTTGTAAAATGAACACATCGTCATCCACTACTACTATTTTTGTCATAGCCTTAACCCCTTGCTGTTGTTCTGAATGCTAGCATCCTTTCCTAAGCTTAACAGAAGCCCCGCAGAATAGACAAAAGACGGGTATACCGTTCCCGGTCCCGTCTTTTCTT
>NZ_JCAJRU010000292.1:0-5376 GCF_059447605.1 Paenibacillus sp. N119s
CAATAGCGCGTAAAATTGAGCATCACCCGGTTTGGTTTGAGGCGCATAGCCTTGAACCGGGATTCTGGGCTGACTATAGTCCTGAGCTTGACTTTGATACTGGTTTTGATACTGGTTTTGATATTGATACTCGTTCTGGTTCTGGTATTGATACGAATTTGAATAGGGGCTTTGAGGTTGACTAGGCTGTTGATGTCCACTCTCATACTGAATTTGCTGTTGAAATTGATTTGGGGACTGACCTTGATTTGGATTCTCCATGTTATTCGCCTCCCCCCTGGTTTCTCCTAGGCTCATAAGGACTGTAAAGCAATGGCCATAGCGTTCCTTTCGTCAGCGCCTCTTCTGGGCTGAATTGCGGCAGACCAGGGGGCTGAAATTGTATAAACAAGTTCGGCGGAAGCACATAAGTCTTGCATAGAATGGGCGGACAAGGATCGAACGGGCCGACAAACGGGGCATACTCACCTTGCTGTGGAAATTTCACGGGCCGGGACCTCCTTTAATTGATCCATCTGCTTTACTATTCAACATATGCCGCATCGCCCAAGTCTCGAACAGAAAAATTTGTTCAAAGAAATAAAACTCAAAAAGAGCCTATAAAACCACGGTAATGTGGATTTATAGGCTCTTTCTTAGCACTCTATATAACTTTTTTATCTGAACTGATCATGTTATTCTCTGTGGATCAGGATTCCTCATCGCTAGAAAGCTCATCTTCATTGACCAGATCAGGTTTGCGGTGAATTTTCACTCTCATGATGCGAAGCCTTGTTGCTTCCTCCACTTCAAAGGTCAGATTATAGAACTCTATTTTCTTCCCTTTCACCGGACTGCCTTCCAATTCCTTGAACAGCCAACCTCCGATGGAATCCACCTCGTTGTCTTCAATGTTCACTCCAGTCAAATCATTCACATCCTCTATGAGCATACGGCCGTCCACCGAGATGAAGTCTTCTTTCATTTCCACGCTTGGACGTTCATCCTCAAACTCATCATAGAGATCCCCGACGATTTCCTCCAGAATTTCCTCCGCTGTCAGCAGACCAGCGGTTCCGCCGTATTCATCCACTACGAGAGTCATTTGGGAATGTTTTTTCTGCATAAGACGCAGCACATGGCTTACTTCCATGGACTCAGGCACATTCAGAATAGGACGCACCACCGAGGCCAGATCCAGTTGCTCGCCCTGCTCGGCTAACAGAAGATCTGTAATATGGACAAAACCGATGATCTGATCCTTATCCTCCACCGCTACCGGATAACGGGAATGCTTGGTGTCACTGATAATTTTCAGATTTTCCTTAAACGATAAATTCGTGTACAAGCAATCCATATCCGTACGCGGCAACATGATCTCACGGGCAAGCAAGTCGGAAAAATCAAAGATATTATCCATCAGCTTGATTTCATCCTTATCAATTACACCGCTTTTGGCGCTCTGATTCATCAATATTCGGATCTCTTCCTCCGAATGTGCCGCTTCAGCTTCACTCGCTGGCTGAATGCCGAATGCCCGTAACAGCATGTTTGCGGCAGTATTCAACACCCAGATTACAGGCAGAAAGACCTTATAAAACAGCAGCAAGGGCGCCGATAAAACCAACGCCACACCTTCGGTTTTTTGAATCGCCAAAGACTTGGGAGCCAGCTCGCCCAATACAATATGCAAAAAAGTAATGACGCAAAATCCGACGACAACGGATACCGTTGTAATCAGTGTACCGTCAGTTACACCGAGTTTGTGCATGAGTGGCTCTATCAGGTAGCCGGATACTGCTGGCTCACCAATCCAACCTAACCCCAATGAAGCCAGCGTAATGCCCAATTGGGTGGCAGACAGATAAGCATCCAACTTTTTGTTCACCTTCAACGCATAGCCTGCCAGGCGATGACCCTCACTTTGGAGCTGCGTCAATCGGGATTGGCGCATTTTGACCAGCGAAAACTCTGCGGCCACAAAAACACCGTTTAGAAAGACAAGCAGCAGTACCAAAAAGAGATTCACCCCTAACAATCCCCAATGAAACTCGGTATGACCATCCAATACGAACTCCCCATTTCTTTAGTTAGCATTCTGCATCATTCGACTTGCAAGCTTTTCAATTCCGTATTTATGATTGGAAACTGTAATTGGAATCATGTAAAAATGCTTATAATTGCAATGCTTTTCTTGATTTAAAGTCTACACCCTTGTAATACATATCTGCTACGAGTAGATTCGGTCCGCAACACGCAGCCGCATCACAATGACAGTTCACGGTCTGATTCAACGGATGTTCATTAAGCCATTCACCGAAGATATTATCCAGACTGCTTTCCTGAATGTTTCCGAAAGCTGGAATGTCTGCAAAATCCGTTACATATACGCTCCCCGTGAACATATTCACATTTACACGGTTTCTTCCGTCCGGATCGTTACGCACCGTAATATTCGGCTCCTGTCTCAAACGGCGAAGCAATTTGCGGTCTTCCTCCCGGTCCGAACAAGCAAAGAATGGTAATGTACCAAACAACATCCACATGTCCTGATTTCGTACATCCAGCAGCTTATCAATCGATCTCCGCATATCATCGAGAGAAAGTACAGGCAATGCAGAGGCAAAATTCGACGCGTACATCGGATGAACCTCATGCCGTCGGCATCCCATTTCGTTAATCAACTGATGAATGCCCTCCAGCTTCGTGTGTGTCCGATAATTAATCATGGACTCGGCTGAAATGAACATGCCCATTTCGCTCAATCTGCGTGCATTCTCGATCATTGTTTCATACAGGCGAACAGCACCCGCGCGTGGGGTCGGACGTCCAGTATTGGCAAATCCAACTTCATAAAAATCGTCCGCATTCAGATAATTAAACGAAATATGCATGACATCCAGATACGGAAGCATCTTCTCATATCGACGGATATCCAATGTCAGGTTGGAGTTGATTTGCGAACGAATACCGCGCTCCTTGGCATATTTCAACAGCGGCACAATCACTTCGTCCACTGTTTTATCCAGCAAAGCTGGCTCTCCGCCTGTAATACTAATAGTCTCCAGATGCTCAACTTCATCCAGCCGCTTCAGCATTAGGTCTAAAGGAAGGAAAGGAGCCTCCTTCATAACCAGCATGTCGCCGACAGCGCAATGCTCACAGCGCATATTACATAAATGTGTTACGGTCATTTCCACACTGGTAAGCAAATGACGGCCATGTGTACGCAGTGAGACAATCGGGTCCCACGGATCATATGTTGGCGATATTTGGGGCAGCGTGTTATTTTGTAGAACTGTCATTATGTTTTCACCTTATTTCTGTTATTAACCTTAAAAGACATATAATTATCATATCATGATGAGTAAAGTGTCTGCATGCTTTCTTCCGAATCATCTGCTAATCTACGTGTACTCCACCGAAAGGACCGGTAGCAGCGCCCAATGTGTTTGTAATCATTACGGAAAGAGATACAGACAAATCCACATCATAAGGAGCCTTCAGTTCCTGCCCATCCCGGTCTCTTACAATACGAACGACAGGCCTTTGCGGGATTTTGGGATGTATACGCACTACGACTCCCTCTTCTCCTGTGTTGAGCACCACAGACAGCCCCAGAGGGTAAATAGCTACACAGTCACGAAAGGCTTCCAGCATCCGTTGCTCATACAACGTTCCTGCCCCTGCGTATAGCACCTCCATCGCTTCATAGGGCAGCAAAGCCTGCTTGTAAATTCGACTCGCTGTCATGGCATCATATGAGTCCGCCAGACCGATCCATTTTGCATATTCGTGAATTTGATCCTTTTTCCAGCCGTTTGGATATCCACTGCCGTCAATACGTTCATGATGCTGTAATGCACAATGAGCCGACAGCAAGGGAATCCCGGGTTCGTCTTTAAGAAGCTTATAACCAATGACTGTGTGTGTTTTCATATGCTCATATTCCTCGTCCGTCAATTTGCCCGGCTTATAGAGCACTTGAGGTGAAATCTTCATTTTACCGATATCGTGCAGTAATGAACCTATTCCTAACTCCATGAGCTGGTTATTATCGTAACCATTGGATATCCCCAGGACTAGTGAATACAAGCATACGTTCAAAGAATGATGATACAAATCCTGATCCGCGGCCCCAATATCCATTAACATAATGACGGCATCCTGGCGGCCTCCAATATCGTCCAGAATGGATTCCATTACCTTATAAAATGACTTGCCAAAATATTTGTGCTTATGCTCTACGGAGTAGGATGACAAACCCTGGAACTGCTTTTTGATTTCCTGTAGCGCCGCGGCTCTTGTCTGTTCATGGATCATCTCAGGAATGACGATATCCTCTGTCACAGCATCTTCAATGTATACATATCCAATTCCGACTTGGCCTAGACGTTCAATCAATCGTGAAGTAAGCTCAACACCTTCCGAGAGCAGCACCATTCCATTTTCGTTGTATATTTTTTTGCCCAGCTTCATGCCGGCTCTCAATAATGTAACAGGTACCAGTCGCAGCTTAATCCTCTCCCGATTGTTTTGATACCTGAAGCCACCTAGCTGCAAAACATTCTTCCATCGCGCCCGGACGCTTCAACTCCATTTCAATCAAATCCCGTAAAAACTCTGGAAGCATAAATCGGAGAACTGTTCCGTTCGCAAGCACCTTATAACCTGCTTTGAAAGTGAACATATCCAACGTGCCCACTATGTATTCCTCATCATCTTCCAAGGATTGACCCGCTACACGAATGTCCGTCACTTTATCATAAGGAGCATGGTCTGGATCATACTGAACGGTCAATCCTTCCACACACATCGTGCCAAGCACTTTGCCTCTGAAGCCAAAGCCTGTCATGGGCTTGTCTGTAAATTCAGGCAGCAGGGACTGCTCCAGTGCCAACCGAATGTCTCTTCCCCGCAGTTTCATCACACAGGGATTAATCGGCGATGGGCATAAGGAATGCAGTATTCCTTTGCTGATATCTCCTTGAGGCAATGGTCCGAGCAGTTGGCCTGCATTGACGAGGGCAATTTTGGTTCCTGTAAAGTGGGACACCGATTGTGCCAGCAAATTCCCGAAAGGGGACTCCTGATTATAGGCAATCGCCAGTTCCCGATCCGTTACTGCCACTGTGCTCTCCATGGCCCGTTCTGCTTGTTTTCGATGCAACACAATGGCCGATGCCACTTTTTCGTCCAGCAGCGTCTGATCCACAGGAACTACGCCGCCTGAGGTAACTCGAAACGGTTCAAGACTATGGTTACGGGTTAGTGTCACTTCACCAAGCAACGTTCCGAACTTACCCGCCCCACACAAAACGCTGTTCCCGATCCGCAGCGGTTCCTCCAGCACATGGTGAGTGTGACCGCCAAGGATCACGTCAATTTCAGGAAACT
>NZ_JCAJRU010000293.1:0-5368 GCF_059447605.1 Paenibacillus sp. N119s
TAGCAATTCCCAGGCTTTAGGATCCTGCGCTTGGTATACATACATCCAGCTCTGAGCCAGCATCCATGGAAGCCGTGCCAGCGTTGCACCAAGGTCTTCCTCAGCTGCATGTAAATGCTGTAATTCCTCTGTATATATGCTGGAATCCTGCCTTACAGGATGCACCCAGTACAGCCAAAACTGAAAATATGCGTCCGCAAAATAAGTACCGTTCCGCGACTCTGTCAGCATTTTTCGGCGCAAATAAGCTAAGGTTTCTGCCATACGGGCTTCGTGCATCGGTTCATCATTCAGTTCCAAGGGACGCTCAAAATCACGCTCGATTGCCTCCTTAAGCTCATCTGCGGCGATTTGGGTGTAGTAGCCCATATAGGTATGAGTAGGGTAACCTGTCATGGGGGCCTGAGGCAGCAGCTTTTCCAGTACACGCAGATGAGCATGCAGTCCATATAGCTGCTGCATGCCAGGTGAGAGCGGCGGCTTCACCGCATAGATCGAAGCTAGAGCGCTTTGAACATATTGAGAATTTTGGGTGTGTACATGATTCAAGGCAATACATTGATCGAACAGATCGTGCCATTCGGAAACGGGTATGTCCGGTATGTTGCTGGCTGTTTTACTGAGAGAATACCTTGCTGCTTCGTTGTGTTCCAGCGAAAGGTTCGACCGGGAAGCAGGTGGGGTACGGGTGTCTGCTTTTGCAGTCAACCGTGTGAATCCCGCCGAATGAGCATTCACTAATGCATGTACGGAACGTTCCTGTTCATTCGCGTAATTCAGCAATACGGCGATCATATGCTTGCAGTTGGTATGAACAGGGCATGTACATCGGCTGGCAGCAAAAGCGGCCAAGTGGAGATCTACCTCATAAAGCTCATTCCCGTCCACGACAGCCGCGATATGGTCGGCATCAGGCATTGCAAATTCTTTTACCTTTCCCTGCTTGAAATACTGGAAACCTCGTTTGATCGTCACATCATTAAAATGGTCAGCCACATTTTGAATAAGCCGCTGCCACTGTATATCATCCATAAGATAGGTTGGTTTCATAATTAGTCTCCTAAGAGAGAATAGTTGATCTGGAAATAGCTTAACTCTTCCATTATATCAGTTCGCGAATGTAATTGAGTGGAGGAGGCAGTTGGAAAATTTCGAAGGATAACCGCTGATTAAAAAGTAAAGCCCCTTACGCTATAGCATAAGGGGAGAGTCATTGGGAAGAACGAGGAGATATCTTTTACTGTTTCCCATCCGTTTTTTCTGTTCGATGGAAAACCATAGAGATGACGAGAAGCACCAAGGGTACTACCGCATTTATAACAATTCCAAAATAACCGATTATTTTATCGAAGTTGCCTATTTCAATAAAATTTTGTGGGTATATGCTCAGGCAAAATAATATAATTAACGGGAGATAACAGATATACTTGTTCCATTTCTGGGTGAGCTGGCTGATCCCGGTAACAATATAGAAATAATAATTTGAGGCAGTCATGAAAATTTTGATCGTCCACAAGATGATAAATAATATTTCAAATCGTTCCAGGAACGCGCCGGGGAATTCAATTTGCTGTGCAAAAGAAACGACTGGCCACTGCAGTCGGGAGACTTCCTCGACTGACATACAGCCAACGACCATTGTGACCATTAAAATATACAACCCCATTGCAATCGAGTAGCCGATCCAACCAGCCTTCCATGCTTTTTGTGGATTGGCCATTACATTAGTTAAGATAAGGATGGATTCAAAACCCATGGTAGAGAAAGGGATAACTTTAAGTGATTCAAAGATCGGACGCCATCCTTTATGGAAAACCGGACGCAAATTATCAAGATTAAAATGGTTGATATTAAAAACGATCAACAATAAAAAAACAATAAAGGTTAAAGGGAAAAAAAGCTCGATCAATCGAACCATGGCATGGAGACCGCCCCAGGTCAAATACCCAATAAGCAGAAGAAACGGCAAGAGAATCATGCTTATTGGCGTTCTCTCCAGTGCAAGACCTTTGAGAAATTCTGCCATCATTCTACACACAAGAGAGCAGATCATCATGCAGAATACAATAAATGCGATATTGATCAGAAAGCCGATGAATTTACCTGTAATCACAGGATTGAACTCATAGAACGTCTTCCCTGGAAATCGTCGACACAATTTAACATGGATAAAAATGACGACGATCCCAAGCAGAGTTGCCAGCAAAAGTCCCTGCCACACGTCGGGCGTTTTCGTCTTCTCCGCAATGGTTCTTGGTAAACTGACAATACCCACAGCATACACGGTCGAAGTGACGGTAAATAAGGCTTGCAGGGTAGATATTTTTTCCTGTTTCATGGAAGGTATGTTAGACATTATTCACCCTCTCCTTTTGTATAAGCGCCAGTTCGCTTGATCTGTACCTTAGCCTTAACATGGATCGGTATTTCACTGAATGTATCTTGCCAATTTTCCTTTACCCGATCCCAGTAAGCGGGATAATTTACTTTTACCTTTGTGCCAAAACCGACTACGTCTGCTCTCATGTTTTTTTGAAGTGTATTTAGTGATTGGGATACGGTCTGTTTGATTTGATCCTGCACCGCTTCTTTGGCAGTTTGGATGAATGATTCCTTCAGGAAGTCTACAGAATTAACCGTGCTTTCATTAAGTTTGGTATCTGCTTTAATACGAACTGTGAATGAGAGATCCTGCCCGTTCATGTGGGGAATAAGTTTTGTGTGGACATCCTCAACGTCAAACACCATCGACTGATTTGACTTGGACATCTCTGTTTTAATAATGGAATCTTTTGTTTTTCCAAGCAGCCAGTTAATTCCACTGACATCCTCTTCGTCTAGCTTATAAGCAAATTTCTTCGTTTTACCGCTGATCAGAGCTGCTCCTGAGGAGTGGTTGCCTCCATCGGTTTCTATGTATTGGACGAGGAAGTCAGCTCCTTGTGAGATATGTGTAGAAATTTCCCCCAATGTTATTCTAGAAGGTATTTTTGAGTTTAAATCGCTATTTTTAGCCAATGCCTCGAGGTCAATAGAAGGGATCTCTTGATGCTTGCCGATCTTATTGAGCGCTTCTTTTGCATTGCCTTTTATGATCATAACAAGTGATTTTCGACTTGGTTTATAGGATCGAGTAAACGTATCCAACAATTGGTCGATTCTTCTTTTTTGTATAGCTTCGTCACTAATTAAAATCAAGCGAATAAAACTATATAAAGGAGCACGGGATACCTGCTTGGCCTGTTCCCTGGAAGCAGACTGAATGGAATCCTTGTCTAAAGTGGTTACGTTGCTGTACATATTTCTTCTGGATTTCTGCGCTATTAAGTGCTGGTAGGTAAGTTCCAGCATATCCTGCTGATCCGTATCAATGGCGACACCCTGGATAATACTCAAGGTATCGATCTCTTTACTATCCCAGCAACCGGCGAGAAGAGCACATGCGATCCATGCGGCACAGCATTTTTGTAACCATAAAGTTCGACGAAGCAGAAAGAGGTATGAGATCATAGGCTTACTTCCTTTTCCTGTTAGAGTGTGTTTCGTCCTGTGTTTTTAGCATGATAGGACGTTTTCTAAGGTATTTAAAAGGAACCCGAATCAAGGTGTCTTGTTGATCTCTTAGTCGAACTGGGGCTAGCGGTGACATGTAAGGAACGCCAAAGCTTTTGATCTGAACCATGTGTACGCCTAAACAAATAAAGGCTAAAATGACTCCATATAGTCCGTAAACCCCTGCCATCATCATAATGGGGAAACGAAGAAGCCGGATTCCGATACTGCCGCTATACTGTGGGCTCGCAAAGGACGCGATGGCCGTAAGACCAACGATAATGATCAGGATAGGACTTACGACCGCCGCCTCAACAGCTGCTTGTCCAATAACCAGGCCGCCTACAATCCCAATGACCTGCCCTATTCCTTTGGGTAGACGTAGACTTGCCTCACGTAATATTTCCAATGATGCCTCCATAATTAAAGCTTCTACAAAAACGGGAAAGGGAATCCCCTCCCTTGACGCAACAATAGATATGACCAGCTCAGGCGGGATCAACCCAGGATGGAAAGAAATGAGTGCAACGTACAACGAAGGTAGGAAGGTTGCAATGAACAAAGCCGTTAAACGCAGCATGCGGAAAAATGTCCCTAATGGAAACCGCTCATAATAATCCTCTGGGGATTGAGCCAACATCCAGAAGGTCATGGGAGCAATTAAGACAAAGGGGGTGCCATCTAGCATAATGACAACTCTCCCTGCCATTAAAGCCGTTATAGCTTTATCCGAGCGTTCAGAGGCTTGAATCTGTGGGAACGGAGACCAGGAACTTTCCTCAATCCATTGCTCAATAACCCCGGTATCGGAAACATCGTCCACATCAATCGTTTCAACTCTTCGTTTAACTTCTTGCACTAGCTCCGGATTTGCGATATCTGATATGTACAGGATTGCTAATGCCCGAGAAGATCTTCTTCCAATAGTTATTTTGTCAATTTTAAAACTGAGATCTTTGATGTGTCGTCTGATCATGGCCAGGTTGCTTTCCAAATCCTCAATAAAGCCCTGTCTTGGCCCTCTTACCAAAGTCTCGGTACTGGGTTCATCAACACTTCGCGAAGGGAATTTGCCTGTAGAAGCAAAGAAAACATCATCCGTTCCTTCGATCAGCAGACAAGTATTGCCCGATAACACTTCGCTTACACACGTCTCAAGGTCTGTTCCTTCTTTCATATCGATCGTAAATGCTGTCTGCTGTATCAACTCCTCCTTTATTTTGTCAGGATTAACTATGGAGTGAATTTCACGGATTCCAGTTAAAATGAGCGGCTTGACGATTTGTTCGTTAATCAGACTTATATCCGCAATACCGGAGAGATAGATCATAATGACATGGATTCCCGTTTGGCCCACATTCATTTTTTTGAAGACGACATCAGGAAGATGACCCAGAGTCTTTTCAAGATAGTCTAATTTTGCCTCGAGTGATCTCACCAATGACGCTTCCCCCTTCAAAAAGCCTAATGCATGATATGCATGTAATATGTGTAAAATAGTGATAAATATTCATTAGTCCTTTTTTCTGGCAAAAGCAAAAACGAACACCTCATGGTGTTCGTCTCTAGTCATACCTAACTATATGAACTTAATTCAGAATGAGATCATTTTTTGAACTCGTAAAAATGGTCCTCCAGCATGCTCAAAGAAAGCTCGGCTGTAGTGGCTACTACGATATCGGCATCTTGCATTTGTGAAGGCGTGCCTACACCGACCGCGAACATCCCGGCGCTCTTGATCGCCTGAATGCCGGCCTGTGCGTCTTCTATGCCGATACAGTCGGCAGGTCGAACGCCCAGATTCGCAGCTCCGGCG
>NZ_JCAJRU010000294.1:0-5347 GCF_059447605.1 Paenibacillus sp. N119s
AGACACAGGTCCTTCCGTATCCGCTACTATCGCAATCGAATCAATTCGACGGCAGCCTTCAGATACCATTTTGAAAATCGCTGTCCGCTCCGCACAATTGCATAAGCCGTAGGAGGCATTTTCCACATTGCATCCGTGATATACCGTGCCATCGCTTCCGAGAACCGCAGCACCCACTTGAAAATTCGAATACGGAACATATGCCTGTTTGCGCGCCTCAAGCGCTTTCTGAATCAATTGATCCTTCATCCCGAATCCCTCCATGACTTTAAAATAAACTTAGTAGGAAGATGTAGATTGCTCGCCCTCGATGATTTTTACACCGGAACTTGCACCGATCCGGCTTGCGCCAGCTTCTACTAATTTTTGCACATCCTCCAGGCTGCGTACGCCGCCGGAAGCTTTAACACCAATCTCAGGTCCTACCGTTTTGCGCATCAAGGCTACGTCTTCCACAGTAGCTCCACCTGTAGAGAATCCCGTCGAAGTTTTTACAAAATTCGCTCCGGCTTTGACAGACAGCTCACATGCCAGTACCTTCTCTTCGTCTGTTAGCAGGCAGGTTTCGATAATCACTTTGACCAGTGTACCTGCAGCAGCTTCCACAACCGCACGAATATCCTTTTCTACGAGTTCCAGATCACGTGCCTTCAAGGCGCCGATATTAATAACCATATCCACCTCAGTCGCACCGTTAGCAATCGCATCTTTCGTTTCAAATGCTTTCGTTGCCGACGTGTTCGCTCCCAGTGGGAAACCGATAACCGTACAGATAGCTACGCCTGTACCTGCAAGCTGTTCGGCTGCATAGGCTACCCACGCCGGATTTACACACACGGAAGCAAACTGGTATTTTTTCGCCTCAGCAGTCAACTTTGTAATTTCGTCCTTCGTCGCATCTGCACGCAACAATGTATGATCGATTAATGCTGCAATGTTCATATCTGAAAGCTCCTTCATTCAATAAATAGTGTGAAGAAAATGAATCGTTATTTCCCTGTGATGAGATCATCATAGCACGGCTTTGAACATATGTAAAACACATTTTGAAATTATGTTCACTCTTGTACATAGGGCGTTCACCTACATTTCATATTACCCTGTAGGCCTGCGCCATAACCGTATGTTTATTTGGAATGAGGCCAACATGCCCTACTGCAAAAGTGCTTGTGCCGTAAACTGATCCGTCACCAAAATATTCGCATACTTGCCACGCAGCGATGCCCGAATAGCCTCTACTTTGCGCTGACCTCCAGCTACGAGAATGGACTTCTCCTTCTTTCGCAGCTCAGGCAAATCAATTCCCACGGTACGGCTGTTGATTTCCTGACTGCATATCTTGCCTTCATCGTCAAAAAAGCGCGAGCAAATATCGCCTTTGCCGATTTTTTGCAGCAGCTTCTGCTCTTCATGGTTAAAGTAACCTAACCGGAACAGCAGTGCATCCTCCTTGACCGTACCCACCGTAAACACCGCAATGTTCGCCTGCTTGCCAAGTTGAATGATACGCTGGATATGCCGATCCTCCTCGACCATTCTCTTAACAGCTTGACTGTCGAAAATCACGGGCAGCGGCAAATACCGAGCGATGGTGTTAAAGGCTTCTGCGAACAAATTCACGGTTTCCACCGCATAAGTGTTGACATGTGAATGGCTTACGCCTCCTTTAAGCTGAACCACCTCGACTCCCTTGACCTGCTTTTGCTGGAGATGAAGCGCCACCGCATGCATGGTTGTTCCCCATGTCACTCCAATAATATCAGCATCCTGTACCGTTTCATGCAAATAATCGGCTGCTTTTTTGCTAATGTGCTTCTTGATCTCCTGGTAATCATTTAATGGCGAATAACAGACCAGCACGGTATCCAGCCCGTATTTCTTTTTCACCTGCTCTCCGAGCGCGTCCATATCCTCCATTGGGTCCACAATACTGATCCGCACGTATCCATGTTCCTTGGCAGCCTGAAGTAAGCGCGATACCGTGGGTCGCGAAACCCCGAGTCTGACCGCGATGTCTTGCTGGCTATAATCGTTCAGATAGTATAATCTGGCTGCCTCGATACTTAATCGTTGCTTTTCATGATCCATTCTACCTCAACCCGCTTATCTTAAAAATGTAGTGCCATCGGACATGGACTTAGGCCCAACATTTATATGTAAGGGAAACTCAAAGCTACACTCTGTCCGTTTGGCTGTTATTTTGGAAGATTTAACTGCTCGTTTGTGATATTCTGTGATTAACTAAAACCATTTTACCGCATCCTCCACTTTATCGTTCCATCTATCAAAACGCAATAGTTAACTAATTTATCGCTAGTTCACAACTTGTGATGGACTTATCTGAATATGTAAGGAGAATTGCTATGTCTGAATATATTGTGTGCAGTCTGGCGGACAAAAAGTTCGCATTAAACTTTCTGGAAGTAGAAGAAGTCATGAATGCCAAAAAAGGGACACCGCTTCCCTTTTCCGAAGCATGGCATGAAGGAATGGTGACCATTCGTGGCGATGTATTTACCATCCTTAATCTACGCAAGAAGCTGCTTCTTCCCGCATCAAGCGATTCCTCCGAGGACAAAATGATTTTGCTCAGTCGTGCAAAGATTGCTTTGCTTGTCGATCATGTGGAGGATACAGCATCTGCCGAAGACAGTCAGCTACAAAGCAATGAGGAAGAATGGCAACGCGAATTGTTCCCTACTGTGATGGAGCATCAGGGTGCTCTTATTCCGGTATTTGATATGGACGCTTTTCTCGCATCCACCAAAACGAACTAAAAAAATACTCCCGAATCTTGAGCCAGCTTGCAACTCATCGTTCGGGAGTATTTTCTGTTACTGGAGCCCCTGCCCCTCTTTCATATGAACCAATGTGTTTAGCTGCTCCAGCAGCGTATTTCCACCAGTCAGCGATATCGTACCAATCTTCTCGCAGATTTTTTCCATGAATTCCAGCTCTTTGAGACGATAGAGGGTAGCATTTTCGTCCATCAGCTTGGCCGTATTGAGCAGACTACGAGTGGATGCCGTCTCTTCACGTCGTGTAATGAGGTTGGCTTGTGCCTTCTTCTCTGCCAATAGCACCGTATTCAGAATATCTTTGATATCCCCCGGCAAAATAATATCCTTCACCCCTGCTGACGTAAAAGCAACCCCATATTCATCGCTCTGCTCATTCAGTCGCGTCAAAACATATTCCGCAATCTCCTGCTTCATTTTTAGCAGATCATCCAGCTTCATTGTTCCTACGTATTCGCGCAGCAGCAGCTGCAGCATAATGTAGATTTGCTCCTCGTATGCTTTGAACTCCAACGCTCGCAGCGGGTCGGTGATCCGGTACTGGCAGACGAAGTTCAGACGCAGCGTGATTTTGTCCTCCGTCATGATTTCCTGCCCCATCAGGTCCATCTGCTGCTGCCGCATATCTATGGTTTTGATCTCTGTGTTCACCGTGGACAACCAGAAATAATATTTGCCCGGCTTCAATTCACCTTGCAGCACATTATCGTAATACAAAAAGCCCACTTCATGACTGGCCACCTGTAGGGCTTTCCAGAAGCCCGGTGTCTTGGACAAGAATGCTTGCCCCAAAGCCTTATCAATGGCAGGCTGCCGAGTATCTGCACGAACAAAACGATGTTCCTTGAGCATGTTCCAAAATGCATATTTCCCTGCTGTCAGCAGCTCTACAAACCGATGATCCTCATAATGCAGCACATATTCATGGTCCTCCACATCGATGACGGTCAATTGCTCCAGCAATAGAGGATCTGTCAAAAACAAACGAATATCATGATCTGGTACAAAAAAGGGTTCGGCTACATTTAAAATTTCAACTGTTTCCTGTTGAAATGTCTTTAATAGGTAGGTTCCTGGGTTCAGCAACTTGTGGTAGCTTCCTTTTTGAAACAGCAGTCCGCGCTCATCGGATTTAATCGTTATTTTCTTAAACATGGTATCACTCCTAGTGTTAAAAATCCTCAACTTAAAAATAGGCTTCCTTCGTAGATATGGCGGCTTCGCTTCTCCTGATTCAAACGGACCGCTCCGCTTATTCGCACGTGGAGTCAAAACACATTTTTAAAATGAGGATTTATTTTTATTTGTTGTAGGGATAGGACCCTTGCAGAGCATCCCTCCGGAATGAAGGGCGGGGCCAAGCTTAAGGAAGAAGCAAGGGGCCGCCTGTTCCCGTATTCGGGGATGGAATTCACCAGCCCAACCTCGACTGTAAATCCTTATCTCCGAAGCCGCGGGCGCTGTCGGCGCTTGCTCTCTCCGGTATCCGCTGACCGCATAGCCATCGTCCCGGCATCTATCATCAAGACTAGATATGGGAAGCTCTTATCCAGGTCTCTTCATTTTTTATTCGACCATTCGAATACTCTACCAGAAGTCGCTTGGAAGGCGATTGGGAATCGAACCCTTAATGTTGGTGGATACATTAGATTTACAGGATACCTGACCCGATCAGGGCAGGCACTGCGGGACCATTGGAAATCCTCGCCTCGGCAATATCCTTCTGTATCAGCCTTTATCATTATTGCGCACCTTTGCACTCACGAACATGGCGAAAGTATTACGACCCCTAAAAAATAAAAAGACACGAAGGATGCATATGTGCTTCCCTCGTGTCGTTCTTTTACAATTCCCATTACAGCTCTTTTTGACATTTTAGCATGATAAATTTAAATGGAGGCTTGCTTTCCATGTTTTTATGTGGCTCAACAATTTCCGAAAAATCGGTTAGTCCATATTTGCCGAATTCTTGTTTTATCGAATCAGCATCATAAAAAAACATTTTTACCCCTTCCATGATCTCGTAATAGTCTTTATCCAGTTGCTTTCCCTTTCCATACATCGGGGCTTCTTTTGAAATCGTCGTAAAAACCATATATCCGTTTGGCTTTAACTGATTATAGCAATCGTTAATAAACTTTTCTCTCTCACGCTTATTCAATAAGTGAATAAGGGCATAACAAAATATACCGTCATAAAGTTTGTTATCAAAAGGCATATCCATTACGGAGCCATGAAAAATACTAATATTAAGCTCTTTTTGTCTCGCCAAATCAATCGCTGTTTTTGAAATTTCAATACCTGTTACGTTTATTCCGTTATCCACAAAAACCTTTGCATTTCTCCCATATCCAATTCCAGGTATCAATATGTCCTTAATGTTCTTTTCAAGAAAAAAATCCTTGGTCAGGATTGCCGAGTCTGAAGGTTCAAAGCCCCACATCATTTGATTTTCTATAAAACTTGATTCCCAAAATTCTGTCATACCGTATCTCCTCTATATTTATCATATCCATAATTTCACATTCATTCAGGAGCAAGTCCCGGTT
>NZ_JCAJRU010000295.1:0-5332 GCF_059447605.1 Paenibacillus sp. N119s
TGATGCTGCCAACTGATGCCTCTCCTAACCTCTCGCTGCCACTTGTGGTCTAGCATCCCGTCGCTCGGCAACAGAACCCATCGTTTGCTTCTCTTCCATATTCATTCCCTTTACTGCTTGGCTTACCGCAGGCTGGCCAGCCAAAGCATACGGAAGACAGAGCGGTACACCCGTACGAGGATCAGTTACAATATCCGCTTCAATCCCGAACACCTCGCGCAGCACATCCGGGGTCATAACCTCAGTCGGGGCTCCTACCGCCTTCGCTTTCCCTTTTTTGATCGCAATCATATGCTGAGCATACCGGGCTGCATGGTTTAAGTCATGCACGACCATAACAATGGTGCGTTCTGCCGAAGTATTCAAATACTCAAGCAGATGCAGAACTTCCAGTTGATGCGCCATATCCAAAAATGTAGTTGGCTCATCCAGAAACAAAATATCCGTATCTTGGGCAAGCGCCATCGCAATCCAGGCGCGCTGACGCTGACCGCCAGAAAGCTGATCAATCGGACGATCATGAAACTCACTCATCCCTGTTACTTGTATTGCCCACTCTACCATCTTACGATCTTCCGCTTTCATGGAGCCAAAGCCTTTCTGATAAGGGAAACGTCCGTAAGATACCAGTTCCGTCACGGTCAATCCTTCCGGTGCAGTCGGATTCTGCGGCAAAATAGCTAACTGCTTCGCTACCTCCCGCGTGGATTGCTTATGAATGGATTTACCATCCAGCAGAACACTACCGCCTTTAGGATTCATGATGCGAGCCATCGTTTTCAGAATGGTCGATTTACCGGAGCCATTCGCCCCCACCAATGCTGTAATTTTCCCCTGTGGTATTTCTACGTTCAGATCTTCTACGATTAATCGATCCTCATAAGCAATATCCAGATTTGCCGTTTTCAGACGAAACATTTGGAATCATCCCTTTCCCTTATCCAATATATATAGTCACGGGCTTA
Source organism: Paenibacillus sp. N119s (assembly GCF_059447605.1). Lineage (NCBI taxonomy): Bacteria > Bacillati > Bacillota > Bacilli > Caryophanales > Paenibacillaceae > Paenibacillus > Paenibacillus sp. N119s. The sequence goes on from NZ_JCAJRU010000295.1 coordinate 966, forward strand.
ACGCACGACATTCATCAAAACTTCATTCTATCTTTATATAATAAAGATATTGATAATCATTATCAAGTGTTAACTCACATATTCCCTCTAATATACAAATGCACTGCATCAATAACCCTTAAAAAATCAAAAAAAGATCACCGCCCTAAAGCGGTGATCTTTTCATTCCAGCAAATTCGCATTAAGCCTGTACAGAAGACAGTCCAAATGCTTCAGCCATGAGACGGATAGATTTCATTTTGGCATCAAAGTCGTGAATAATGCTCGCAACCATGATCTCCTGTGCATTATAGTCCTTGCATAATTGCTCAAGCTGGTGCTTGACTTGTTCGGGTGAGCCAACCACCATACGCTTGCGATTCTCACGAATCCGCATCCGATCATAGGGTGTATACGGGTACGCCAGTGCCTTTTCGACAGAAGGTGTCCCTCCGGTACGCGTCCCCTGCTCTAAAAGCACGAGGGACAAGTCCATGCTGGAAGCCAAACGATTGGCCTCCTCTTCAGTATCCGCACAGATCGCGAATACAGCGACAAGCGAACGCGGTTGCTCACTATGCTGGGAAGGCTGAAAACTATGCTGGTATCCCTTCATAGCACCTGTGCCGCCTTCACCATTAATGAACTGCGCGAACGCGAAGCCTACGCCACGCTCGGCGGCCAGACTTGCGCTATCGCCGCTGGAGCCAAGCAACCAGATTTCCGGCACGGTCTCTACGAGCGGCATCGCCTGTAGGGAGCCGAAGCGGTGCTGGTTGCCTGTGCTATCGTGCAAATAGGCTAGCAGATCATCCAGCTGCTCAGGGTATAGATCAACACCGCCCCGCATTTTCCCCTCCTGCAAAGCTCTGGTAGCAATCGGCATTCCTCCAGGCGCTCGCCCCAACCCCAGGTCAATACGTCCAGGGTACAGCCCCTCCAGTACCCGGAAATTTTCCGCGACTTTATAAGCGCTGTAATGGGGCAGCATCACACCTCCTGATCCTACTCGGATCGTCCGGGTACGAGCAGCCAGATGTGAGATCAATACCTCCGGGCTGGAGCCTGCAAGGTTAGAAGCTGCATGATGCTCGGATACCCAGAAGCGATGATAACCCAGACGTTCCGCCTCTATAGCAAGCTCAGCAGTCTTTTGTAATGCCTGTGAGTGTGTCATGCCTTCCGATACCGGAGATTGGTCAAGAATGCTGAGTTTTATCATAAAAAGTCTGACCTTTCTATTTTGGAATAAGAATAGGCATTAAGTATAGCACGTAAAGCCACAGTTAACCAAGAGGGGCATAATAGCAGGTTTACAGCGCAAATTGTCATGTTTATTTTTTTATAGATCGTCTTTACTTTAATTTATCTGCTTCATAAAGATGGGAACGTTTTTGAAAGAAACTAAACAGATGGGTCACGATTACTTTCAAGACGGCATAACCCGGAACCGCCAGCACAATTCCTACCACACCAAATAAATTACCTGCTGTTAAAATAACAAAGATAATCGTGATCGGATGTACCCGAAGAGACTTGCCCATAATTTGTGGGGAAATAAATTTACCCTCAATAAGCTGGACGACTGTCCATACGATGACCATTTTGAGCAGCATAACCGGTGAGGTAACCAGTGCTACGATTAACGCGGGTGTAATGGCAATTGCAGGTCCCAAATAGGGAACCACGCTCGTAAAGGACGCAATGACCGCAAGTGTCAAAGAGTAGTCCAATCCAATAATCAGATAACCTATATACAGCAGCACTCCAATACAGAAACTGACAATAATCTGTCCACGAATGTACGAGCTCACCTGATGATTCATTTCGGTCATGATCCGATCCGTCTCTTTACGGAACATAGGTGGAAGCATTTTTAGAATCCAATGCGGCAGCTTGTGCCCATCTTTCAGCAAATAGAACAGAATGAACGGAACCGTAGCGATCGCAAGCACAGTCTCCGTAATCACACCCAAAAAGCTGCCCACACCCGTCCATGCATTGTTAATAAAACCAGATAACTTTTCAGAAGCTTTGGAGGCTAATTCGGATGGATCTATTTGAATGGTGTTCTGGAACTGGTTCACAAAATTGCTGCCAATCAGTCTCTCAAACTGCTGTTTGACTTGCTCGGTATAGGCAGGAACGTTTTGGATAAGACCCTGTATTTGATCACGGATCACCGGGATCACCGATGTAATTACAATAGCGATAATCCCTATAATGAGCAAAAACAGGACAATAATGGAATATACTCGTTTTACCTTATTCCGCTCCAGTACATCCACTAACGGGTTCAGCAGATAGTACAACACGCCGGACAAAATAACAGGGAGAATAATCGTTTTCAGCAATACGATGACCGGAGTAAATATGTATGAAATTTTCGTAAGCACTAAGATATTCAAGCCAATCAACAGCAGTACCAACAGGAATATCACAAACTTGTTGTTCAGAAAAAACTTCTTAAACCGTTCTTTCCATGCTGGAGTTATTTCCACATGACATTCCCCTTCTCTTTATACAGATGAATAGCACCTTCATCGTTACGATATATTTTTGGAACAAAATATACAAGGTTATACCCAAATAAACACAAAAGCAAACAAAGCTGTACGTTATCGTACGAACTTCGCTTGCTTTGAATAGTTATGGAGTATCATTTGTCGTGGCAGCAGCCTCTACCGTCGTGGTCACAGGTTTGTTTTCCTGTTCAAAAAGGTTCTGTATGAACCGCTTAAGCTTCCGTTCATCCACACCCAACACCTGGGCACCTTTAATGGTTTCCCCGCGCACCAGCTCATTCGGCGGGATTTGCTGCTTCGCTACTGTTTTGGCATCGATATTAAAACCCAATGAAGCCAGCTGCAACATTTCTGTTGTACTCAAATTCGTTTCAATATAAGGAGAAATGCTATTCAAAATACTCGGCAGTTTAATTAGCGATGAGGTCGATTGTATTTTACTCCCCAGTTCGGTAATGAATTTGCGCTGTCGCTCCGTACGTGTAAAATCCGAAGTCGCATCATGACGGAAACGCACATATTGCAGGGCTGTTTTGCCGTCCATATGCTGCATTCCCTTTTTCAAGTCAATATCAAACTGGTGTTTGTCTGCCTTGGATGTATAATGCATGTCTTTTTCAACATCCAGGTCAATACCACCTACAGAATCAACCAAGGCAATGAAACCATTAAAATCAGTATATACATAATATTGAATCGGTATGCCGAGAAGATCACTCACGGTCTGTCTGGTCAAATCCGGTCCACCGTAGGAAAAGGCCGCATTCAATCGGCTTTGCCCATGACCTGGAATCTTGACGTACGTATCACGAAGAATCGACATCAGTGTAGCCTTTTTCGTAACTGGATCAACAGAAGCAACCATAACCGAGTCAGAACGCCCTGAATCTTCTCCACGGGAATCGCCACCAAGCAGCAGAATGTTCACTCTCTCTGTCCCATCCCATTCCGGTGGAAGTGATACGTCTACAGGTTGTACATTGCTTGGGGTTTGGGTTTGCGGTTTAAATTTTGAGTCCTGTCCAGAAGCAACCGAAATTTGATTCGTAAAATGATATATAGAATAAGCATAATATCCGCCCACTAAAAGAACTGCCGCAGTCACAGAAATACCTAGCCATTTTAAAAATTTTCGCATATTTTCGGGTAACCTCGCTTTTATTCATCATCGTTCGGCTTTTAAAAGCATACCCTTCCTGCAAGTTATCTGTCAATTCGCGTCGTTTTGTTCCAGGGGCTTTGTTCGTACTGGTTATACCTTATCTTCAGGGTTATTTGGTGTCGATTTCACAGCTTGAAGGTCGTCTGGATACCATGGGTTTAAATGGACAAGCACCTCATATACCCGCGGCTCCTGCTTCATGACGGCCCGCTTGATCAGCCGGATAATATCGTGTCCTTGCTGAATCGTCAGAGAAGCATCCACTGAAGCACGGATGTCCACGATAATATAATGACCGTGCTCGCGGGCACGAATGCGGTCAATACGCTGAACCTCGGCTACACTCAGTGCGGCTGCTGCGTAGCTTTCAATTTCCTCAGTTGCAATCGCCTTCTCCATCAGCACATCTATAGACTCGCGTCCCATTTCCCAAGCCAGTTTCAGAACCAGCAATGCCACTACGAATCCCGCAATGGGGTCACCGTAAGATAAAATCGAAATATCCCAATGTTCCCCGATCAGTCCTAATCCGATCCCCAATACAGCGGCTCCAGAGGCATATACATCAGCGAGATGATCCTTTGCCGTCGCAATAAGACCCTGACTATTGGCCGCTCTGCCAATACGAATCGTGTAGATATACAGCCACTGCTTCCAGAGCAGGGAAATAATGGCCGCCACCAATGCCAATATATGCTCCT
>NZ_JCAJRU010000296.1:0-5298 GCF_059447605.1 Paenibacillus sp. N119s
TAGCTATAACCTGAAATGGCTAAAAAAATGATCGTTATGCAATATGGGAAAAATAGCTGAACTCTGTATCCTTCCATCGTCCAATGAATGACCAGTAAAAGTGTGGCAATCCCGCTTGCAACAAATACTGGAATTCTGCGCCGTCCTTTTTTTAATAGTACGGTTAATGCATACAAGCCGATGTTTGACAATAAAAGCAACAGTTCAAACAGCCTCATCTCGATTCCCCTTTTAAAAAATTTCTATTTTCGTTTGTTCTAATCTTATCCTGCCAGGCTAGCCTAAGCTATCGATTTGCCTTACATCAACCTAACAATTTTGTAATTCGATCTTGCAGTGTTGGAAGACTGGTAAAACCAAGGATGAATCAGTAAATACCAATAAGTATGTGGTTAATACATCACAGACTTATAACGACTATGGTTGTATCACAAGCGCTGTTGACGTGTTGGGTGTACCAACAACGTACACCTATGATGCAACATTGCATTTACTTGTTGGTGTCTCGAAACCAATTTCTGCGACTCAAACACAATATACGGAATATGTACGTGATGCAGTTCACGGCAATGTGACAAAAATTCGTGTTCGTGAAGTCCGATATTATGGAAATTTCACAGGGAGTAGAAATGCTTCAGCTAGATTTTCAGGGAATATGATTCACCCATTCTTTTGTGGGATCAAGAAATGGCGGGATTCTGGTGGGGGATTCATGTCCCGACCACACCGGATATGGGTGCAGCTCGTCTCTCATTAGATCTCGACATTGCATCCGTAGTTTGTTATCACGGGGGATTAAGTAATGTACATGTGAATGATCAGATATTAGGACTTACCAAAGGATTATAAAGTTAAAGTTCCAGCAAGCTACCTTTTCGTGAAACGATGTTGTTAGCGTAGAAGAATTGAACCAATGCTTCAATTCTTCTACTGTTTCCTCCCTTCAACCCCTTCTTTAAAGTTTATTTCTGCAACCCATTGATGATTTATCGGTCATAAAAAAATCACTCCACGCGTGCTAACTTGTATATAGATCAGACTTTAACTGATTAAAAATATATTCTTGCATTTGATCTAAAAGAAGAATGATGTTAGTATCTTTACCATTTTTCAAAACCCACTGAATAGACGTCATTGAGTTAGCAGCATATAGTTCAGCTAAATACTCCAATGCGATCGAAGTTGAAAAATTCTGTTGCTTTAAATAATCTAAACAAGTCCGAAACAAAATTTGTTCAAATTCTTTACGTAAATCGGCGGATATTTCATGAACGGTTAACAATGTTGAAAATTCCATCTTATTTTTAATCATTTGATCGGTTACAAGTTCTATGGCATTTGCTACCTTCCCCTCTTCCATTGCTTCAAAACGATGTTCAACCTCAACTTTAAAATCAGAAGCATACCGTTTAACTATTTTTTCTAGCAAGTCGTACTTATCCAAATAATGACTATAAAAGGTAGAACGTCCGATAAGAGATTGATCACAGATTTTTTTGATCGTAATATCTTTAAAATCATGTTGTTGGAGTAATTCAATGAAAGCACGCTCGATAGCTATTTTTGTTTTATAAATTCTGATATCTTCATTCATTTAACCACTTGCTCCTTATGTGTAAGTTTTCGAACACTTCATATATACCGTGTAAGATATCTTACAGATTATGCGATACTAATTATTTTTTATGTAGTAACTATACTCTATAGTAAGCACATACCCAAATTGAAGGAGGAAAATATATGTTTAAATCCTATGTCAATAATAAACAATTCAATCTTCAAATTAATCGTTTTATCAATGATTATTATCAAGAAGATGATCGAGCACAAGCTGACTTGGAAAAAATGATTCCGAAATTAAACGATACCCATAGCTGGTATGAAGCTTGGCTCAATTTTGCAAGGGAACGCGAAGATAGCAAGGACTATGACTTAGCCTCAGTCTACTATCAAGCAGCAGAATTTTACCTTGCAACCACAGACCCCAATAAAGAAAAAATGTATCAAAAATATAGAGAAACATTCTATAAAGGCTTTCATGATTTTGATTATGAATCCTACAAGATTCCCTATGAAGACTCCTATCTTCCTGCTGTAAAATTGTTGGCGCCTGGAGCTACGAAGACATTACTTGTCTTTGGTGGGTATGATTCTTACATGGAGGAGATGCTTAAAATGATGAAATTCATGAAGGGAATTAATTACAATATTATTGTATTTGATGGTCCAGGCCAAGGAACTGCATTAAAAAACGGCCTAAAATTCATTCACAACTGGGAAAAGCCCATATCAACGGTGATTGATTATTTCAAATTAGATCGTGTAAGTCTCATAGGCGCTTCTTGGGGAGGTTATTTAGCTATCCGTGCAGCAGCCTTCGAAAAGAGAATCGATAAAGTAGTTGCTTTTAACATTTTCTATTGTGGTTTAGATGCCTTAAAAATGGGAATGCCAGAAGAAACTTACCAGAGCATAGTGCAGTTAGTTGATCGTAATCAAGTAGATCAAGTGAATTCATTATTCGAACAGATGATGACTCACAATATTGATTTGCATTGGAAGATTACCAAAGGGATGGAAAACACGGGTGAAGCAACGCCTTTTGATCTCATTAAAAATTTCGAAAAGCACACGATGCACGGCATTGGAGCATTCATTAATCAAGATGTTCTTTTACTAGCTGGAGAAGATGATCAATACGTACCCATTAGCCGACTCGCACAAATCCAACAAGAATTAATCAATGCTGCTTCCATTACAACCAAAGTATTTACTAAAGAAACAGGTGGTGAGCAACATTGCCAAGCAGGTCACAGGGAGTTAGCATTTAATGAAATGAAGAATTTCCTATAACAAAGAGGGATGAATATTTAGTTTTTACCATATAAGAATTTAGAACACTAACATTCCATCAATGAAATGTACGTGTGGTTCCCCAACCAGCTTTACTCAATAGGTAAAAAGGTGGGTTTGTTATACGTTTGAAAGAAAGTGCTTTGGTATACTTAGATTCACAAAAAAAAGCCAGAACGCATTTTGTTTACGTTCTGGCTTCGCTTATTTCAGTTAATGAATATTTTCACATCTATTTCATTTACATTCACTATCTAAATTATTCAAAGCTTTATCACTAATATCATTAATAGGAATGTTTAAATTGCGCCAATAGTTCAAAGGATAAGCGGACTTACCCACAAGCATTTCACCTTGACGTATATAAAAACCCCCCCCCCTTTCAAGGAATTTAATTATCGGTTCATACAAATCTACATGGTCTAATGCTTCTTTGATCCCTTGATCAGCTAATGCGGAAATTTCCAAGTAACAGTAACTCAAAGCTTTGATATATATGTTCTCTAGCTTTTCAAGTTTGGGGCACACTTTAGATATATCAAGGTTAACTGTTTTTCCAAGCACACTAGCGATACTAAATATGGGATACTTATCGACAGAAACAGATGCAGATTCTATAAATGCATTGACTCTTCTGAAATATTCACTGACCAAAATATGGTGTGAATCACACAGCTGATCCCCTAAACTTTCAAAATGAATTGAAGACAAACGCTCTACAGCTTGATTAAGTATTCTTCCCAAATGGTTTAACCTCTCTTATTTAAACATATTTTTAAAGTAATAATCTTCATAGCCTGGAAAGGATTTATTGGGTTGAGAAGGGGCATTTTCGTGAGCACCGGGCGGATAACCTTCGTAGGTTCCCTTTTCTTGATTCCAAGATTCAAGCGTGCGGTACTTCTGCCCTTCTGCCATTAATTTACGTTCTGTTAGCTCATGTTCAGCCAATTGCTTGAACCATGTTTTTTGTTCAGGAGATAACTCTCCTTTTTGGGCTGTTTTCCATGCAAAAGCAATCTCATCATCAGCAGTAAATCGTTCAAGCCTAAATTCTATTCCTCCCGGTTGAGGTACTTCATGCTTACCAAAAAATAAATGCTTTTTCATAGTTCTTATTTCATCAATACTAAGACTTGTATTACGAGCAACCTCCTCAATATCCTTCATCTTTAATTTTCTTATTGATTGGTACTCTGCTTCTGCAAATGTATCATAATCCTTTGAGCCAGCACCAGTAAAGCCTTTTCCATCTCTTGTCTCTGTGTTAAAAGCAGGGTGCTGTTCGCTTTCTTTTAAAATATTTGTACTTTTAGCACCTTCATACTTAACGGATCCCTCCAAAATATTCTTGGGCTTAATCAGCGCTTTAGTTGTCGTAGAACCTATCATCAAACTAGCCGTACCAATCAAATTTGCCATATGTTCTTTTGACCATGCATTTGTGGGATTAAATGCTCCCTGAATCATGCCCGATACTCCAAATGTACCGAAATTGAGCATGTCATTCCATGAATCGTTTTGTTTAGCTGCCCGTTCCATGTACCCTTGATACATTCCCTTCGGAATGCCGTACGACATATAATCTAGGAAGCTCCATACTGAATCAAATTTTTTCTCATATCGTTCTGAATTAGCTGCTACAAAATCCTGACCAAGCTCCATTAAGCTATCCGCCGATTTCTGGAGCGCATTTCGTGTATCTGGAACAGGAACTGTACAAGTATTCGATGGAGGTGGCAAGCAACTTGGGTCTAGATTCCCATCCTCCATCATATCTGCTAATCTAAACTTATTTGCATGCTGCCGTAGTTCTCTAGCAATCGAATCTGTCAGTGTAACAAAATCAGCCATATTCTTCTGAGATATTTGGAATCTATAATAGAATTGCTCCTTTGTTATCCCCTCCCAAAATCGTTCCATAAACGAAATTTGCTGCGATAACTGACTATTCATTTGGATCGCCGTTTGCTGCGCAAGCTCAAATTTCTTAGAGACAGTTATAAGTTGTTCAGGTGTCACTTTAATTGTTGTCATAATTTACCTCGGTTGAGTTCATTAAGACATAATAACATTATTCAAATTTATGGAAAACCATCTTTATTACTAATTGTTATATGAATCTTAATTTAAATGATTTTTCTATCAAATATCTCAACCATAGTCAGAGCTCCTGCTTTGTATCCAGAAATATAATCTGAGGCAGATAATATAGAAATCAGTACATCATTTAAATCGGATAGTTCTTCAATTAATTCGTAATCTTGTTCCGACAATCTTGTTTTTAATGCTTTCATAGAAGCGGATATTTTCTGATGGACTAGGGCGTGTCTTCAAAGTGTTTGAGTAGGAATATATTGGTTAAAAGCATTAAATGAGTACACGATATGAAATTCAAGATCAACAATGGCGGCAGATTCAAGATCTTTTTCCACCTGAACGAAA
>NZ_JCAJRU010000297.1:0-5248 GCF_059447605.1 Paenibacillus sp. N119s
AGCTTTTTCTTTTTTCTTCTATACGCAACTCTATCTCCGCGAAACACACAACTTCCCCCTAAACAATAATTATAAAAGTACATGTATATTGTACATCTAATATACCCTATATATAAAATAAGTACATTAACCTTGTATTTTATTGTTGACATACACCAATCTTGTACTTATAATAGAGCCATAGGTACAAGATTGGTGTACAAGAGAGGTGATAAATTTGAAAAATCACGCCCTAGCAGATGCTAGAAAAAAAAGCGGTCTAACTCAAGAAGAACTTGCATTTAAACTAGGTTATTCAAAGGCTACGGTAAGCAATTGGGAAAATGGTTATTCTAATCCTTCCCTTACAGATGCGTTTAAAATTTCCGAAATCCTAAAAGCCGATATCAACTATCTTTTTTTTGGACTAAAAGTACAGGTTCAGTATACATGCCAAAATAAAAGTACAAGAACACAAAAGGGGGCCGGTTAAATGAGTAAACCGTCAACTATGAGCGAAGAAGCTTGGCGGCGGACGCATAAACGGCTGGCACGCTACTGGATTAAATATAGTAGAGAATTAGCGGCACATATGGAGTAAAAAAAGATAAAGCATCATAGGAAGTTTAGCCTATGCGTTTTTACTGGATTCGTCCCACAGAAGTCTGTTGACACGGAAAGGAGGTGCAGAAATTGAATCGGCATTCTGGCGAGATTATCACGGTTCCTGAAATGGCAAGACGAATGAAAATTCGGAAGCAGGCGGCTTATGACATGGTTGAGGAGCCAGGCTTCCCTATATATAACATTGGCGGTGCTCGCGGCAAACGAGTCCTCTGGCCGGAACCTTTGGAATGGCTAAGAGAGAACAAGTCAGGGTCCATATGAATAGAAGAAACCCGTCGGGCTGTACCGGCTCCAGCGGGTTGAGGGGATACGGGGGGAAGAACTTACAACCTAATACTACATCAGCCCTCTGTCCGTAATAAACGTGTCATTCGGACAAAGGAGAGGAAAAAAACATGTCAATTGGACAGTTTGGTCCCAATCTTCAAGAGGTTCTGAAACGACGGGGGGAAACGCGTAACGCAGCCGGACAAGTTACCCACGTGGATGCTTCATTAATTGGAAAGATCATCAAAGGCTCCCGCAAACCATCGAAAGAGCTCATGCAAAAAGCTGCGGAGCATTATGATGACGGCCAGCTTTACATTGCAGCAGCCGGGGAAGTAACAGGCGGTGCCTTTGCTCCTTGGCTGGACAATGTAGACCTGCATAGGGCAAGTGTACTGTTCAAGACGGTTGAAGAAATGAGGGAAGTTCTTGTTCTGTCTGCTGAGGTTCCAATTAGCAAAACGGCTGACCAACTTACTGATTCTGAGCGCCAAAATATGAAACGTCTACTGATGGAGACGGTTGAAGCTATTACTGCTCTTACGCATTTCGCGGCAGTGTTATGTAAGGAGTATTCGTTTTCCTGGTTGGGTACTTGGAAGGAACACCGAGCTGACCTGAAGGCAAAAAAATATATGAAATGAGGAAACAGAAATGGAAATCGAGAGATTAGAGGATGAAGCCAAATTTGTTGCAGCAAACGCAGAGCACAATTTAAACATGATGCTGCAAAATCCAGAAATCGTTTCTGAGAGTCACCGTCAAAAAAGTATTGCTCAAGCAGCATTCATGATGAATCTTCATTTATATTTTCAAGAACAAAATAAAAATGCCCGCCGGGTAGGGCGGACACTTGCTTTGAGAACTCGTCTAAAGTCTCTTGTGCTGCTTATTTTATCTCCTTCTGCGGCAGAAAGCAAGGGTGACTGCATATGACACAGGTAATTAAGGAGCGCCTTATTCAAAACTTCATGGATAAGAAGGCAGCTACGCAGGCCAACACGGATGCAATAGAAGCTTTTCTGCAAGGGGGAGGCTCAGTGGTATCACCTGAATTTCGGGAGCTACTACAGGAGCGGGAAGAAGCGTACTTTCAATGGAACAATGCTTTGATGAGTTTGAACTTCCTTCCATCAGATGACAGAGCGCAATTTCTCGGCAACATATTGCAATCGACGTAGTGAGGATATAAGTGAGGACAGGCCATGTCGGCCTTGTCTTCGACCACCGGACGGTAATATAACCCTACTCCCGTTCGAGGGTCGAAGATGCGGCTGACGCATCACAAAGCAGCGGCACGATGGTACGTGTACACGCGATGGTGAGAATATCGGGCGGAAAACGACGGAGCGCGCCTGACTGCTGGTTCGAATCCAGTCTGCTTGAAATTACATACGGAAGGAGGAAACTTTGTGCAAGTTATTCAACGTTTGACCGTTGTCTCTAATCCAACAAGGATATTTGAAGTTGGGACGGAGCTAAACGGCTGTGAAGTCATTGAGATTAAGCAAGTCGGTACGGAGTATGAAAATAATGTCCATTCTGAATTCCATGTATTAGATGAAGAAGATGAGCTTATCGTCAGCATCGAGAATGCACCTGTGATCGTCGAGTATCGGCAGATCGTGGAACATGATGAAAGTGAAAAATGACCCGTTGCACCGGGTCACCTTGTCCTTTTGATAACTAAATATGTGAATACGGTCATCTTATCATGGGTGGCCGTTCCTAACAAGAGGGAGCGATATGTATATGGCTATGAATGTAGCTGCTATTACAAAAGGCATTGAGCGTGATGAATGGTTGAAATTGCGTAAACGCGGCATTGGTGGTTCTGATGCTTCTGCTGTCGCAGGGCTGAATCGATACAAGTCACCCGTTGGTGTCTTTTTAGAAAAAACGGATCAGATTGTGCCAGACGAACCAGGCGAAGCAGCTTACTGGGGCAATCAGTTAGAGGATTTAGTCGCTCGTGAGTTTATGAACCAAACTGGGTTGCGTGTGCAACGCAGCAATAAGATGTATCAGCACCCTACACATAAATTTATGTTGGGTAATGTGGACCGCCTGATTTTAGACAAAGGTGGTCGAGGACTTGGGATCCTGGAATGTAAAACGGCCAGCGCCTATAAGCTGAGCGAATGGGCCGACGATCAGGTTCCTGACGAATACGCCATTCAGCTCCAACATTACATGGCTGTGCTTGGTGTGGATTACGGGTATTTTGCCGTTCTGATCGGTGGTCAGAAATTTCAATACAAGCTGGTCGAACGAAACGAGGGCATTATTGATTCTCTCATACAGATCGAGGACGAGTTTTGGAACAAGCATGTAATTCCTCGGGTTCCGCCGATGGTAGACGGTAGCGCTGCTTCAACTGAGCTGCTAAATCGCTTGTATCCTGCTTCTCGGCCAGCGACAGAAATTACGCTGGAGAAGGATCAGGCATTGCTTGTGGACAAGCTCATTGCCGCTAAAGAAAACGCGCAAGCGGCTACGGAACAGGTCAAGCGATTGGAGAACGAGCTGAAAGCCGTGATGGGTGACCATGAAATGGCGGTTTATGACGGTGAGCCTCTGCTGACTTGGAAATCCAGCAGTACGACTCGTTTAGACTCCAAACGCTTGAAGCAGGAGCAGCCGCATATCTATGAAAAATATGCAAACACCACGTCTTCAAGACGTTTTTTGGTGAAGTAAGGAGGCAATTATGGCAGGACAACGCAGTGCCGGCAATCAATTGGAGAAGAAGCTGCAAGACAAGGCGACTGGAGCAAACAAAGCTCCAGCTCCTACACCTTCCCAAACTATTGCAGCCTATATGGATAAAATGAAACATCAGATCGCGGAGGCCATGCCGAAGCATATGAGCATTGATCGGCTCAGCCGTATTGCCCTGACGACGATTCGTACGAATCCGAAGCTACTGGAATGCTCTATGCCGTCACTCATGGGTGCGGTTATGCAAGCGGCACAACTCGGACTTGAACCTGGTCTGATCGGACATTGCTACATCATCCCATATAAAACGGAAGCCACATTCATCATCGGTTACAAAGGGATGATTGATCTGGCCCGACGGTCCGGAAACATCAAGTCTATTGCCGCTCACGAAGTCTATGAAAATGATTTCATTGAGCTGACATATGGGCTGGAAGAAAAATTGCAGCACGTTCCTTGGTTTTTGCGCAAGGACGCTCAACCTGCCGAGTCAGGGAAGATCATTGGGGCTTATATGGTTGCCAAGTTTAATGACGGCGGTCATTTCATCCACTATATGCCGATCAGTGAAATTGAAGCGCACAAAAAACGTTCCAAGGCATCAAACAACGGACCTTGGGTGACTGACTATACCGAAATGTGCAAGAAGACGGTTGTACGTTCCGGATGGAAGTGGCTACCCATCAGTGTGGAAATTGCTTCTGCGGTTACTCAGGATGAAACGGTGCGTAAAGATATCACTCCAAACGATGCACCATTTGTTTTTGATATGCCGCAAGAGCCGAATGAAGCTGATGAAAATTCGCCGAATAATACTGGTCCGAAGCAGCCTGCTGACGGATCGGGTCAGGATGAACTGGAATTTGAATGAGTTTTATAGATGAGATTACTGGCAAGCCGCTGTTACGCAGCATGATTGGTGAACACATTTGGCGGATTAAAGAGTCCGACCCTGTAGCCTTTAAGCGCGAGGTGCGAGAATACTTCGCGCAGGGCTATCCAGGTTGGACAGTGATTCGAGCTAAGTACCCTTATATATTTCTGCGGGATGGTAGGGAGCAGAGTGTGTAAATGATTCTGGGCGGTGTGAAGAAGCGAACGGTATTTATATATAAAACGCAAGAGATTAGGTGGTGAAGCCGGTGGACTCCAATGTAAATCCTCAGCCTACGGACGCACATATACGCATATCACATGAAATACATCGAGAGCTGATCCGGCGGAAGTTTACTCAGCGGCAGCGGGATATTATTGATTTTGTCCTCACGCTGAGCTGGGGATGCGGGAAGCCATCGGCTAAAATTCCTATGCTTAAACATTTTGAGCTATGTGGTGTTCGTAAGGAACATATCAAAAAGGAACTCAAAAAGCTGGTTGAAAATCATGTTCTGTTATGGGACGAGCACATGAATGTGTTCCAGATCAATAAGCACTATGACATGTGGACTGTCGATGTGGTGGAGCGATATGACCCCAAAATGATGAATGATTTAATCAAAATCAACATTGAAACTCATACCCCAAATCTCGGCAAACCAGTTACTAAAAAAGTAACTGAGTTACCAAAAAAGCAACCGATCCGAGTTACTAAAAAGGTAACTCAGTTACACAAAAGGCAACTGTTCAGTTACCAAAAAGGTAACTCACCAGTTAC
>NZ_JCAJRU010000298.1:0-5244 GCF_059447605.1 Paenibacillus sp. N119s
CTCAGCGATGCTTGCTCCGCCAGATGCGATTGCGTCAGCACCAGCTTCGCGCCTGAGTCCTCCAGCATAAAGCGGATACGATCGGCCGGATATTCTGGATCAATTGGCACATAAGCTCCGCCGGCCTTCAGAATCGCATAGATGCCCACGATCATGTCCAGTGAACGGTGAACCAGAATACCCACAGGCTGATCTGGCTGTACCCCTTCCGCACGCAACGTCCGGGCCAAACGGTTGGCTCGCTCGTTCAGCTCACGGTAGGTCAACGATGCCGCTCCGCACAACACCGCCACTTGCTCCGGTGTATTCGCGGCCTGCTGCTCGAACAGGCTGCTTAGCGTTTGATCCTGCGGATAGGCTACTGCCGTATCTCCCCATACCTGCACGATTTGCGCTTGTTCTTCCGGCGTTACCAATTCCAGCTCATTCACGTGGATATACGGGTTGTCTACGATTTGTCCGATGATGTGGTCCATATGACCCCGGATACGCTCCATTGCAGACCGGTTATACACCAGAGCATTGTATTCAAGCAGGATAGAGATATCCTCATCTGGCACGACAATCAGGTTAAAATCGTAGTTGGTTTGCTCCGCAATTGCCACATTAGCAATAGAGAGACCTGTGTGTGCGTCTGCTTCGCCGGAATCAATCGCCTGAGCTATCTTTTGCCCAATCGGATAGTTTTCAAAGACCATGATGTGATGAATCAGGTCTTGTTTTTGTTCAGTCAGTGCCTGAATGTCATACAGTGGGAA
The DNA here is from genome assembly GCF_059447605.1 of Paenibacillus sp. N119s. NCBI lineage: Bacteria > Bacillati > Bacillota > Bacilli > Caryophanales > Paenibacillaceae > Paenibacillus > Paenibacillus sp. N119s. Next base: position 759 of record NZ_JCAJRU010000298.1, read on the forward strand.
CGTGTCATATGGACTGGAGGCCAGAGCCTGTTCTTGTGTACGCTGCAATACTTCAGCAAATGTTGCATCCCGTTCACTGTAAATGCGTACTGGAATTGTATTTATGAACAAACCGATCATATTCTCCACGCCTGCAATCTCTGCTGGACGCCCAGATACCACACTACCAAATACGACATCCTGATTATTATTGTATTTCTGTAAAATAACACCCCACGCAGTCTGCAAAAGCGTATTAATCGTTACTTTCTGTTGCTTTGCAATACGTTTCAATGCTGTACTCCGTTCTTTACCTAGCCCGAAGGTCACCTTTTCCGAAACATACCCGGAATTTGAACTTCCACCGCTTTTGTCTGCATCTTGATCCCGATTTATTATAGAAGCTTGCGCGTTCTCACCAAGCAGCAAGGTCTGTTGCTCAAAACCTGCCAAATAGTCACTCCAATAACGGGTCGCCTCCTGTGCGTCTTGATGTTCCAACCATTCGATATAGTCACTATACGGCTTGACAGGTGCGAGCTCTGGCTGCCTGTTTTTCAACAAGGACGAATACGCACTTAGCACTTCTTCCATTACGAGTGACAAACACCAACCGTCCATCACAATATGGTGGAAGCTCCATACAAAACGGTATGAGTGATCCCCTGTACGGAAGATAGCTAGGCGTATAAGTGTGTCCTTGCCTAAATCAAAGCCACGAGCTTTGTCCTGGGACACAAATTCAGCTACAGCGTGTTCACGTCCTCTGACATCCTCATAATGGAAGTCCAGATCTTTATGACGATAGACAACCTGCAATGGTTGACCATACCAGCCACTGTAGAAATTTGTCCGAAAAATAGCATGACGGCTTACGAGCAGCTTTACGCTTTCCTCGAACATACCCGGCTCAAAATCTCCTTCAAGATCGAACGTTAACTGTTCAAAATACACTTCGGTTTGTGTATTCATCAAACTATGGAACAGCATACCCTTTTGTATTGGCGTTAGCGGATACACATTTTCCAATTCCCCAACCGTCTTTGTCTGCTCCTTAATCGTATCTAATTGCTCCAGAGTCAGACCTTTGAACAGTACATCACTTGGAGTCAGTTCAGTCTGCTCCCTTGCAATACAATGCTCGATCATTTCAAGCAGATTGGCTTTTAGCAGATTAGCCAACATTTGGATGGTGTCCCTACGGAAGGCTTTGCCGTTATAGCGAATGTCAAGTTTCAGGATGCCGTTCATTACGATTCCGCTCACATCGAGCGCATATTTCATTTTCGTCCGGTCACTAATGACCGATCCAATCGAATAAGGAGACATACGAATATCGCTGTTTGGCAAGTCTTGATCAAACTGTCCGAGATAGTTAAAGCTCACTTGTGGCTCGGCAAAAGCTTGATGTTGACCAAGGTTCAGTACATCTGCCTGCTGACTAACCACTTGACTAGATTCACTCAAATATCTCCAGATTCCATAGCCCATTCCCTTATTCGGAACATGACGTAGACTCTCTTTAACCTGTTTGATGCGTCCCGATAAAGTAGGATCACTGCCCATGTCCAGCCATACCGGATATTGAACTGTAAAACACCCTACCGTACGAGAAAAGTCCGTATCTGGTAAAATCTCCTTCCGTCCATATCCCTCTAGGTTGATCAGACTGCGTTCATACCCCGTCCACGTGTATAGCATCATGCCTAATGCAGTCAGCAGCAAATCGTTCACTTCCGTGTTATATGCGCGGTGTGCTTCCTTCAATAGTTTTGATGTCTCTTCTTCCGTAAGCTGGAGGACTACTGTATCCGTGTCAGTCAAGGTAAACGAGTCGGCCTGTATTTGATCCTCAGGCAAACGTACTTGGTCAGCTAAAGCGGCTGCGTTCAGTTGCTCCCAATAGGCGCGATCACTTTCCATAGCTGTGCTATTCGCATAAGTGGAAAGTTTTTGAGACCAGGAACGGAATGAATCCGTTTTGTCCGTTAATCGAAGTACTTCTTGATGAACGGCTTGCTCATAAACTGTGGCTAAATCCTCTAACACAATGTGCCACGATATCTCGTCCACTACCAAATGGTGGATGGCTATGAGCAAATGATCCCCATCTGCACAGTGGAACAAGCCAGCCTTCAACAACGGCCCTTCATGAAGTTGAATACTACTGTGAATTTCACTGGATTTCGCCTCAATGGCTGCGCTGAGCGTGGCTTCATCCGTCAAGTTCGTAAAGTCCACCACATCCAGATGATATAGCTCACCTTCCTGTACGCCACGGTTCCATGCTTCATATCCTTGCTCTGTCTTGCTGAACACCATCCGTAGAGCATCATGATGCGCTGTAAGTTTGCCAAGTGCCTGACGTAGAGCGATTTCGTCAAAGCCCTTCTCCAGGTGCAACATAACCGCCTGATTAAATGGATATGCCTCCACTTGACCCTGTTCTACAAGCCAGTATTGAGTCGGCGTTAACGCCACTTTCCCCGTGACCTCGCCTTGCTCGGTTGTTTGCTTGTCTGCTAACCGAAGATGCGAAGCCAGTTCCTTCACGCTTGGATATGTGAACAAGTCCTTCATATTCATCTTGTACCCTGCTTGAAGTAGTCGGGAAGAAAATTGAATCGCCTTGATGGAGTCGCCGCCCAGATCAAAGAAGTTGTCCAAAATACCGACCGTCTGCACATTCAGGACAGACTGCCAGATTGCTACGAGTGCCCGTTCCGCTCCAGTGCGAGGCGCTACATACTCCGCACCGCTTTGCAGACTGCCTTCTGGTGAAGGCAGAGCCTTGCGGTCGATTTTACCGTTTGGACTCAGTGGCATCTGCTCCAGCTGTACAAAGTAGGACGGCACCATGTAGCTTGGCAGCTCTCGGCCCAGCTCACTTCTCAGCTCGCTGGCGCCAAGCTCTTGCCCCGCAACATAGTAGGCCACCATTTGTTTTTGGCCCGTTTCATCTGTACGAGCCATAACAACCGCTTCTCGTACCGATTCCACTTGAAGCAGCTGCGTTTCGACCTCGCCTAACTCAATCCGATACCCCCGGATTTTCACCTGATGGTCAATCCGTCCCAAATATTCGATGTTCCCGTCCGGCATCCATCTCGCCAAATCGCCAGTTCGGTACATCCGCTCATAACCGGTTTCCCCTTCAGCAAACGGATTGGCTACGAATTTCTCCGCCGTCAGTTCTGGACGGTTCAAGTAACCACGGGCTACGCCAACACCGCTGATGCACAGCTCCCCTGCTACCCCAATCGGCTGCAATTGCTCTGTGCCTTCCTTCACGACGTACAGACGAATATTTTGGATCGGTTTCCCGATTGGAATCACTGTATATTCTTCATTCGGTTCGCAATCGAAGTACGACACGTCCACCGTCGCTTCAGTTGGACCGTATAGATTGATCAGCTTCGCCCCAGATAGACCCGACACGAGCCGCTGAAACCGGGCCACATGCTGTGGCGGCAATGCTTCACCACTGGCAAAGACATGGCGCAGTGTACTCAGCTTCGCTTGCATCACTTCGCGTGGCTGCTGTTCCACGTATTCCAGGAACGCATGCAGCATGGCCGGCACAAAGTGCATCGTGGTCACGCCATCGCGGGCAATCGTGTCGACGATGTCTTCTGGGTTCTTTTCCCCGCCAACCGACAGCAAGCTCACTTTTGAGCCGACCATTGACCACCAGAACAGCTCCCACACCGATACGTCGAAGGTAAAGGTGGTTTTTTGCAGAATCGTATCTTCCGCACTCAAGTCATAGCGATCATGCATCCACAAAATCCGGTTCAGGACTGAGTGATGCTCCACCATGACGCCCTTTGGCTTTCCTGTCGAGCCGGAGGTGTAGATGACATACGCGACATGGTGCGGCCCGGACAGCGGCTCCAGATTGGAGCTATCTTCGTGGTAGATATCCTTGTGTTCCAGTACTAGCACCTGGCCGTCGAAACTCAGCGATGCTTGCTCCACCAGATGCGATTGCGTCAAAACCAGCTTTGCTCCTGAGTCCTCCAGCATAAAACGGATGCGGTCGGCCGGATAGTCTGGATCAATCGGTACGTAGGCTCCACCCGCTTTGAGGATCGCATAGATGCCTACGATCATGTCCAGCGAGCGTTGTACCAGAATACCTACCGGCTGATCTGGTTCTACTCCTTCTGAACGCAAGGTGCGTGCAAGACGGTTAGCTCGCTCGTTCAGCTCACGGTAGGTTAAAGATTGATGCTCCCAAACGACAGCCATACGATCCGGCGTGCGTTCCGCCTGCTCCTCAAACAGCTTTTGGATCGTTTGATGGCTTGGATATGCAGAAGCCGTCGCATTAAACGCTCCTGTCATCTGTTGCTTTTCTGTCGCTGTGAGTAGTTCCAGCTCTTCAACGCGAACATGCGGGTTGAGCGAAATTTGCTCCAATAGTCGTGCAAAATGTCCATGCAGACGCTCAATGCCTGCTTGATCAAAGCTGAGCGCGTTATACATAAATCGAATCTTGATGCCT
>NZ_JCAJRU010000299.1:0-5217 GCF_059447605.1 Paenibacillus sp. N119s
AGCACCAACACCTGGCCGTTGAAACTCAGCGATGCTTGCTCCGCCAGATGCGATTGCGTCAGCACCAGCTTCGCGCCCGAGTCCTCCAGCATGAAGCGGATGCGGTCGGCCGGATATTCTGGATCGATTGGCACATAGGCTCCGCCGGCCTTCAGGATTGCATAGATGCCTACGATCATGTCCAGTGAGCGGTGAACCAGAATGCCCACAGGCTGATCTGGTTTAACCCCTTGCGCACGCAAGGTACGTGCGAGACGGTTCGCTCGCTCGTTTAGCTCACGGTAGGTCAACGATGCCGCTCCGCACAACACCGCCACTTGCTCCGGTGTATTCGCGGCCTGCTGCTCAAACAGACTGCTTAGCGTTTGATCCTGCGGATAGGCTGCTGCCGTATCTCCCCATACCTGCACGATTTGTGCTTGTTCTTCCGGCGTTACCAATTCCAGCTCATTCACGTGGATATACGGGTTGTCTACGATTTGTCCGATGATGTGGTCCATATGACCCCGGATACGCTCCATTGCAGACCGGTTATACACCAGAGCATTGTATTCAAACAGAATAGAGATATCCTCATCTGGCACGACAATCAGGTTAAAATCGTAGTTGGTTTGCTCTGCAAGTTCCACATTGGCAATGGAGAAGCCTGTGTGTGCGTCTGCTTCGCCGGAACCGCCCATTTGCTTCATCTGCTGCCCGATTGGGTAGTTTTCAAAGACCATAATGTGATGAATCAGGTCTTGTTTTTGTTCAGTCAGTGCCTGAATGTCGTAGAGCGGAAACGTGTCATAGACACTGGAGGCCAGAGCCTGTTCCTGTGTGCGCTGCAATACTTCAGCAAATGTAGCTTCCTGTGCACTGCATATGCGTACTGGGATCGTGTTGATAAACAAACCGATCATGTTTTCCACACCTGGAATTTCTGCCGGACGACCGGATACCACACTACCAAACACAACATCCTGATTATTATTGTATTTCTGTAAAATAACGCCCCAAACGCTTTGCAGCAATGTGTTAATCGTTACATGTTGTTGCTTGGCAATTTGGTTTAAAGCAGCACTCCGTTCTTTACCCAACATAAACGGCAGCTTTTCCGAAACATAGCCAGAGTTTGAAATTCTACCACTTCTGTCTGTATCCTCATTCCGTTCTACTACAGAAGCTTGCGCGTTCTCACTAGGCAACAAGGTTTGCTGCTCAAAACCTGCCAAATAGTCACTCCAATAACGGGTCGCCTCCTGTGCGTCTTGATGTTCCAACCAATCGATATAGTCACTATACGGCTTAACAGACGCGAGCTCTGGCTGCTTGTTCTCCAGTAAGGCAAAATATGCACCAAATACTTCGTCCGTCATCAGTGACAGACACCAGCCGTCCATCACAATATGGTGGAAGCTCCATACAAAACGGTATGAGTGATCACCCGTGCGGAAGACAGCTACGCGCATAAGCGCATCCTTGCTTAAATCAAAGCCTCGAGCTTTGTCCTGAGACACAAATTCGGCTACAGCGTGTTCACGTCCTCTGACATCCTCATAACAGAAGCTCGGATTTTTATGGTGATAGACGATTTGCAATGGTTGTCCATGCCAGCCGCTGTAGAAATTCGTCCGTAATATAGCATGTCGACTAACCAGCAGCTTCAAGCTTTCCTCGAATATAGACGGTGCAAAGTGGCCCTCAAGATCAAAGGTTGCCTGCTCAAAATACACGCCTGTTTCTGCATTCATCAAACTATGGAACAGCATTCCCTTTTGCATTGGGGTCAATGGGTACACCTTTTCCAATTCCCCAATCGCCTTTGTCTGCTCCTTAATCGTATCCAATTGTTCCAGGGTCAGACCTTTGAACAGTACATCACTTGGAGTCAATTCGGTCCGCTCCCGTGTCACACAATGCTCGATTATTTCAAGCAGATTGGCTTTCAACAGGTTGGCTAACATTTGGACCGTATCCCTACGGAAGGCTTTGCCGTTATACCGAATGTCGAGTCCCAAGATGCCCTTGGTTACGATTCCGCTCACATCGAGAGCATATTTCATTTTCGTCCGGTCACTAATGACCGATCCAATCGAATAAGGAGACATACGAATATCGCTGTTTGCCAAGTCTTGATCAAACTGTCCGAGATAGTTAAAGCTCACTTGAGGCTCGGCAAAAGCTTGATGTTGACCTAAGTTTAGTACATCTGCTTGCTGACCAACCACTCGACCAGATTCACTCAAATATCTCCAGATTCCGTAGCCCATTCCCTTATTCGGAATATGACGCAGGCTCTCTTTGACCTGTTTGATCCGATCCGACAAAGCATGAGCACGACCGATATCCAGCAGCACCGGATATTGACTCGTAAACCAGCCTACCGTACGAGAAATGTCCGTATCCGGCAAAATGTTCTCACGTCCGTGTCCCTCTAAATGAATCAGACTGCGTTCATGACCCGTCCACGTGTATAGCATCATGCCTAATGCCGTCAGCAGCAGATCGTTCACTTCCGTGTTATATGCGCGGTGTGCTTCCTTCAATAGTTTTGATGTCTCTTCTTCCGTAAGTTGGAGGACTACTGTATCCGTGTCAGCCAAGGTAAACGAGTCGGCCTGTGCTTGATCCTCAGGCAAACATACTTGGTCAGCTAAAGCGGCTGCGTTCAATTGCTCCCAGTAGGCATATTCACTTTCCATAGCTGCGCTATTCGCATAAGTGGAAAGTTTTTGAGACCAGGAACGGAATGAATCCGTTTTGTCCGGTAACTGGAGCGTCTTTTCATGGACAGCCTGTTCATAGGCTACAGCCAAATCATCGAACAAAATACGCCATGATACCCCGTCCACTACCAAATGGTGAATCACCATCAACAGATGGTCCCCATCTGCACAGTGGAACAAGCCAGCCTTCAACAACGGCCCTTCATGAAGTTGAATACTACTGTGAATTTCACTGGCTTTCGCCTCAATGGCTGCGCTGAGCGTGGCTTCATCCGTCAAGTTCGTAAAGTCCACCACATCCAGATGATATAGCTCACCTTCCTGTACGCCACGGTTCCATGCTTCATATCCTTGCTCTGTCTTGCTGAACACCATCCGCAGCGCATCATGATGCGCTGTAAGTTTGCCAAGTGCCTGACGCAGAGCGGACTCATCAAAACCCTGCTCCCGGTGCAGCATAACCGCCTGATTAAAGTGATGCGCATCCACTTGCTCCTGTGCAAAGAACCCGTGCTGGATCGGAAGCAATGCCGTTTTCCCGCTCACTTCTCCCTGATCTACCCTACGACTTGCCTCATGCATATGCGGTGCAAGTGTTGCAACGATGGGATAGCGGAACAAATCCTTCATATCCAGCTTGTAGCCTGCCTGGAACGCACGCGATACGATTTGAATCGCCTTGATCGAATCGCCGCCCAGGTCAAAGAAATTGTCCAAAATACCGACGGTTTGCACGCCTAGGACGGACTGCCAGATCGCTACGAGTGCTCGTTCTGCTACCGTGCGCGGCGCTACATACTCCGCACCGCTGTGCAGACTACCTTCTGGTGCTGGCAGGGACTTGCGGTCGATTTTACCATTCGGTGTCAGCGGCATCTGCTCCAACCAGATGAAATAAGACGGCACCATATAGCTTGGCAGCTTTTGTCCCAGCTCATGTCTCAGCTCACTAGCTCCAAGCTCTTGACTTGCGACGTAATACGCTACTAACTGGGTTTGACCCGTTTCGTCCGTACGGGCCACGATGACCGCTTCTTGTACGGACTGCACCTGCAGCAGCTTCGATTCGATCTCGCCCAGTTCGATCCGATAACCTCTGATTTTCACCTGATGGTCCATCCGACCCAAATATTCAATATTGCCGTCTGGCATCCATTTTGCCAAATCACCCGTACGATACATCCGCTCATAATCTGCCTCGTCAGCAGCAAACGGATTATTCACAAATTTCTCTGCCGTCAGTTCTTCACGTTTCCAATACCCTCGCGCCAATCCTTCCCCTGCAATACATAACTCACCCGGTACACCGACTGGCTGTAATTCCCCATTCGCATTCATGATATATATTTGTGTATTCGCGATGGGACGTCCAATATTAATATGCTGAGCATGGGTCAGTTCCTGTACGGTCGACCAAACGGTCGTTTCTGTAGGTCCGTACATGTTATAAATACGGGGACCGTTGATTTCTTGCAGTGCTGCGAGCAGCCTGGACGGAAGGGCTTCACCCCCGACCATAATGGCCTTCACGTCTTGCAACGCGCGGGAGCCTGCTTCATGCCCCAGCAGCATTTGCAAACGAGATGGTGTCATTTGCAACATCTCAATATGATGATGAGCAATCAATTCACCCAGCGCCTGAGGATTCACCTGATGCTGGCTGTCACCAAGCACCACCGTCATTCCACCTAGCAGGGGCAGAATAGTTTCCAAGACAAAAATGTCGAATGAAATGGTCGTGAGTGACAAAATCGTTTTGCTCGTTTCAAAGTCAATGACTCCGCGCATCCCTGTAATAAAGTTGAGGACCGAGCGATGCTGGAGCATAACTCCTTTCGGATTACCCGTCGAACCAGAGGTATAGATGACGTAAGCCAAATGCTCTGGGCGGGCAATCGCCTCCAGGTTGCCACTCTCTCCCTGATACAATTCTTTGTCCTCAAGAAATAGGATATTGGCATGGCTTTGGTGCTCTTCTGCCAAATTACGACTGGTCAGAAGCACTGCCGCCTCGCTGTCTTCCAGCATGTATGCAATACGTGAGGACGGAAATTCGGGATCAATCGGCACATAAGCACCACCTGCTTTTAGAACAGCCAGTAGACCTACGATCATTTCCACGGAGCGCTCCACCATCAGACCTACCAGCTTGTCAGGTCCTACTCCCTGTGCTTGAAGCATTCGTGCCAATGAATTCGCCCGTTCATTTAGCTTCTGATAAGTCAGACTCTGATGTCCAAACACCAATGCCACCTGATCCGGCGTAGATTCCACCTGAGCCTCGAACAGCTGATGGACCGTCTGATGAGACGGAAATGCAACAGCCGTGTCATTAAATCCTGCTGTAATCTGTTGTTTTTCGGCTACTGTGAGTAGTTCCAGCTCTTCAACACGAACATTCGGGTTAAGCGAAATTTGCTCCAAGAGACGTACAAAATGTCCATGCAGACGCTCAATGCCTGCTTGATCAAAGCTGAGCGCGTTATACATAAATCGAATCTTGATGCCT
>NZ_JCAJRU010000300.1:0-5099 GCF_059447605.1 Paenibacillus sp. N119s
AGAAATCGACGCTTCACTATGCCCTTTCACGCCTGCATCGGCTGATTGTTTGGCAATATACACCACGGCTACGCCTTCAGGCCACTGCCAGCGTAACACAACCCGGTTGTCGTCAATTTTGTAGCTCAGCTCCGAAATAACAGGATCACCGGGCTGTGCATCCCTATACTGCATAAGTTCCAGCCTCCCGTTCTAAAATCCACTGCTGCGTCGATTGCGCGTCGGTCCTTCCGGTGCTCCTCTCCGTTGGCCTGATGGCCCACCTTGGCCCCCACCACCTGAAGATCGACGAGTATTTTCCGCAATCGGCAGAACAAGTGAAAAGACAGCAATAAGAGCCGCCAGTACGAGCGCTGCTAGCAAACGAATCATCAAGTCACCTATAGGGGAACCTGATAACCCCTTTTCCAAAATCAAACCAGCGAGCAAGCCAGCTGGAACTCCACCAATGGCGAAATTCCGCGCGAGAAAACGATTATCGAACATCAGCCCAAGTGCCAATCCCAATAGAACTCCGATAATAACCAAAGCCGTTACGCGATAAATGGCAAAATACAGACTGTCGGCATACTCACCTGTTCGCTCCGTTACCAGCGTGCGATCCCCGATTTTGTCATATATTTTACCAAACGCCTGCGTAAGTCCTTGGGCATTGGCTACATTAGAATAAGTTCCGCCCGTTAGGTTCGCAATATTTTGTAATAAGGCTATACCATCCGATTCGGCCAGTTTCAGTCCGATTGTATTGATCGGAATCTGGCGGGCAATGTAAGGGGCCAATGCGGTCTGCGTATCCAGTTCGCTAAAACCGTCAGAGAGCATAATAACGAGCGAACCTTTTTCCGCATTGCCTTGGGTTTCAATCTCCTTAATCGTCTCGTCCAAAGCAAGCCCTATCTCTGTACCGCCTGACATTAAAGTCTGCATACTATCGATTTTCGAATAAACCGCTTGTTTCTCTGCATCTGTACCAATGGGAGTAAATGGCTGTACCAACTGCGCAGTAGATTCAAATGAAACTATGGCTACGCGCTTGTCTCCATCCATTTGTCCAATTAGACTCTTGGCAGCCGTTAGGCGTTCATTATCAGGGTCTGTTTGCTGCATACTCCCGGAATTATCAATCACAAGCACGAGGTCCTGTACACTCTTGCGCCCTTCAGGGTTAACTTGATAACCCAGTTCCAATAGCAGACCTGCCACGAACAACATAACGAGTGTAGCAGGCACTAGTAATTTCCAGGACAACCCGGAGTATCGTTGTCGCCATGAATGTCCATTTAGCTGTGGCGAAATCAATTCGCCAATAAGGCAGCCTAGACCTATGCACAGCGCCATGATGCCAAAATACAGCCCGACCACGATAATATGCGGCCAATGGCCTATCAATTTGTGAAGAATAAGTTCTCCCAAGATGAAGCCTACTACAGCGCCCAGTAAGCCGAACACCAATAGGAGAACGTTAAATTTACGTTGCTTCATAAGATTCGTTGCTTCCTTCCATCATTAAAGTAGGATATAAATACATGGCTACCGCAATTCCGGCAACCGTTCCACGTCGATTCCATGAAACACGAAACCGTTCGCAGTATATGTCTCATAATACGTTTTGCCGTTGCGGTAAACCATCAGATCCTCCAGATGGAAGCCGCCCATCAAATGCAGTTTTTCCACCCCGCTGCTGCGACGCTCATGTACAAAACCCAGCTTGTAAATTCGCGAAGTAATGTCCACGTCCATCGCATAAGGAAGAAATTCACCTTCGTAGTCACCAAAGAAATACTTTTCTTCATACCGATGCTCATGGGTATAGTCGAGCAAACGTACATTAATTCCCCCATGCTCTTCTAACGTTTGATACAGTTTTTTAAACAGCTCTTCCTTGGGAACGACCAGTCGATTTTCATATGCAGCAGCTACATTCGCACGACGTAATAATTCTTCTTCGAATGTCTGATTAAATGGCTGTGAGCTGAGAATCAGGGTACGACAGGTCTGTGTAAGTCTATTTACTAACGCGGACAGACCTCCATCCAGCAACCCAGATACAGGTCCCATATGCCGATCGTCAAAGAATATAGATTTCCCCCGCTTGCTTTCCAACTCACGCATGACATCCTCCGTCACACGCTCATAATACTCGAACAAGTTTTGACCTGTGTAACTGTCAGCCTGCCGAATACTGTCCGTTGCAGCTTGATGCAATTCACGCTCCAGGTTGGCAAGCTGTACTGTAATATGCTTCGCCTGTGCATGCCATTTTTCCAGTGCCATTTCATAACGGCGAAGTAGCTCCAAATCTACTTGAATCCGCAGCATGTGCATTTTATGCCCGTAGACTGTCTCAGTCAGGTAACGGATCAAGCTGCGCACATTATGCTTATCCATAAGCGGCAGTCGTTGAAAAGGCTGATCCTCTACTCGTCCGCTATACAGCGTATCCAGTTCGGCCTCACTGATCTGCAAATCATTGGACGTATCACGAATCATTCCCCGAACAGCCGTAAGCACATTCCCTGTTTGATTTTCATCCGTCCAATCTGTCAGCTCAAAAAAGCCGATATGAGGATGTTCCTTAGCAGCTGCGTTCACAGCCATCTGCAAACGCATATCCGCCTGAAAATCTCCCAAGCGCTTATGTACGATCCGTTCACAGTTATCGCGGAAAAAGGCTTCGCAACCCTGACCAAACAAGGCTTCCTCTGCCTCACGTAATGACATTCGTTTCAGCGAGCCGTAGCTGGCTCCGCTCGTCATTAGTGCGCTCATGTCCATGATCGCTTCATTGCCAGGTACTAGATCATTTCGCGTACGGCCGCGTTCAGCAGCATCTAAACCAAAATAATTCAGTTTATCGCGTATTTCCCAATCCTGCTCTGTTCTCATACGCTCTAGCAACTTCACATAAAAGTGATACAACACCGTAAGCGCAATCGACTGATTAGGGCGGTTAACCCGGGAAAATCCGGCCGACACATAACCCTGCCGCCCGGATTCCGTCATGATGTTGTTCTTAAACGATGTATTATTGTAGCCCCCATCCTGTGACCGATAGGAATCCCCTGCTTGATAACGATTTTTAAGAAGTTGAATGTGACAAATAATATCACAACTCTCGCGCAGACTATTCGGCACCGTTACGCCTCGCTCATTCTTGTCGGACAGCACATAGACAAGATCAAATAACGGAGATGGAGCATGAGATACCGGGATGGTCAATTTGTCCTCGGTCATATGAAGCGGTGCTGTAAACGTATAGGCTGGGCTTTGGATATAGTCCAACTCCCGCATAAAAGCAACAGACGTTGCGCTCCGGTAGCCGAATTGGACAGCCTGATCGCTTTCGCTCATCAACACATACAGATCCATTTGTACTGATTTAAAAGATTGGGCAAAAATATACTCTGCCAGCAGCGTAATTTCAGGAATTAATACGTTCATGGGATCATCCGCTGTTGTCAAGATCGACAAATGTACACGCTCAAACGAGGAATACAACCGCCCGTAATCCGCTAGATGCCCACTAGCCCGGCGCAACGCGGTGTTAAGTTCAATTAGCTTCGATTCATGTGTATAAAAAGCCTGATGCAGGTCACGGCGCAACGTTTGGTGGCTACTTACTTCCGGTACAGCTACCGTATGAACAATGGCATCTACCGAACGGTCTACAGCCGCATGCTCATCCTGCGAGCAAATCTGAATATAGGTTACTCCTGTGCTGTTATCCCACTTCGTCCGGTTGATATCTGCAATTGTGTTCATCACCGGGCTCATGTGATCGCCGATAAAAAGAAACACGGATGGGAAATGGATGCTGCTGCGTCCATCCCCGCTTCCGATTAATTGGTCCTCTGCGGCTGCATAGTCAGCCGCATAACGTAACAGCTGCTCTCTCATACTTTACTTCAACTTTCTGCGGATGTCGTTTAATTTTCCAGCCATTTGAGAGTAGAATGCATAAAGCTCCGCTCCATTAGCCAGCTCCACCTTTTCATATTCCAATTGATTACGGGCCTCTGTGTAAGTGGCAGCCAGTTCATCCAACTTTGCCAGCAGTGGTGTAATGTCCTCAGATGAAGTCAATACAGCATCACGGCGATCCGCTTTGCGCATTAGAGCTGCAAATTTCTTTTCTTCCAAACCACGGAAGTTTGTGAATACTTCAAACTCCACATAATTGCGGCTCTTCATGACGTTGGCAAACGGCTCCCAAGCCTCTTCCTCTTCGTCACGATCATAGACGTATAAAGCGCCTTTTTTCATAATCGTGTCTGTATAAAGAGCCTGAATGAACTGATCCAACCATTTTTCTTCATCCTGATATTTGCTCAGCAATGCTTCCAGTTCAGCGGCTTTGGCTTCGATTTGTATATATTTCGCCAGTTCATCACGAACCACCTGCGTTAACTCCGGTGAACGGATCAGATTTTCCTTCGCCATCTCTTCATTAATGCTGCCAAAGATGTCCTTGCTTCCGGTCTGCTCCAGCCCTTCAGCCAGTAGACGCTTCAGCTCAGACCATGCTCTTTTCACCTCACCTAAATTTGGCTTGGATTCCTGCAGGCGCATATCGTAGCCTGCCAGCAGCGCATTCAAATCTAGTGCTTGTGAGCGAATAACAGTAAAGCGGCTGCTTGTATTCTGATCGACATCCTTCTCCCGGATCACGCCGAGTGCCTTGGCTTGGTCGAAATCCTTGCGGATACGTGCATTGTGGGCTTGCACACGCGAATTGACGTAAGTTTCTCCCCATGACTTTTCAGGAATCGGCGACGGTAGATTTGTCCAGTTGTTCTGACCTGTCTGCACCAGATGTCGGCCAATACCTTCACGGTCAAGAATGGTTTTCTCATAGCTCTCTTCATACACTTTGAGCGGCGTATATACAAACAGAGGAACACCATTACGCGTATTGAGCCAGAAAATCCGGTTGCGGACTTCACTTTCTTTAATAGTAAAGTGCGATTTGCCAATGGCATTATTTTGATAATTGCGAACACCTTTCAGGATATTAGGCGACTGTACAGGTACCGATACGAATCCCCATGAAGGGAAGTACAAATTGCCAGAACTGTTACTCAGATGGAAGACAGGTACAG
>NZ_JCAJRU010000301.1:0-5086 GCF_059447605.1 Paenibacillus sp. N119s
TAGCAGATTGATTTTGCATAATTTCCGTGCACAGGTTGGAGGAATACACCATACCATGAGCGCGGTTCGGGTTAGCCCGGTTTACTGTGTCGCGGTAGAACATGTACGGTGTACCCGTCTCCAGCTGCGACTTCATCAAACGCTTCATGATGTCAATGGCAGGCACCGTAATACGAGAGAGAATCGGATGCTGTGACGCCTCCTCATATTTCTCGCGGAAGGAGCCTGAACCGAAGGATTCATCATAAAAATCCTCCAGTCCCAGTGGACGACCCTTGTCATCTTTCCAGCCCATGACCTTCTTCACTTCATGTGGACAGAACAGATTCCATTCGCCCCGTGCTTCGACCCGCTCCATGAACAAATCGGGCAGACATACGCCGTGGAACACATCATGTGCACGCATCCGCTCGTCACCGTTGTTCAGCTTCAGGTCAAGGAATGCCAGAATATCTTTGTGGAATACGTCCAGATAAACGGCAATGGCCCCTTTGCGTGTGCCCAACTGGTCTACGCTAACCGCTGTATTGTTCAACTGGCGAATCCAAGGAATAACACCAGAGCTTGTATTTTTATGTCCACGGATATCGGAGCCGCGTGCCCGTACTTTACCGAGGTATACGCCGATGCCGCCGCCCATTTTGCTAAGACGGGCTACATCGGTATTGGAATCGAAAATACCTTCCAATGAGTCATCTACAGTGTCAATAAAGCAGCTGGAGAGCTGTCCGGCCACCTTTTTTCCGGCATTAGACATGGTTGGTGTAGCTGCTGTCATGTACATGTTGCTCATCGCCCAGTATGCCTCTTTGACCAGCTCCATACGCTTGTCGGCAGGCTCTTGATGCATCAGGTACATTGCAATAATCATGTAGCGTTCCTGTGGAAGTTCCATTACGCGTCCGTCAAAATCATTGGCCAAATAGCGCTCAGACAGCGTCAACAGTCCGATATAGTCGAACAGCAGGTCATTCTGCGGCATAATGGAATCGCCGAGCTCATCAATCTGCTCCTTGGTGTAGCAGTCAAGCAGTTCTTGACGGTAGATTCCTTTTTGCACTAAATCGGTGATCAGTGGATAAAAGGCGCCATAAGGCTCGTCTGCATACGATTTGTAACGGCGGTGAGTAGCTGCTTTTTTATATAAAGAAGTGAGCAAAGCACGCGCAGCGGCAAATTTCCAGTCTGGTTCTTCCTTGCTAACCAGTTCAAGGGCAGCCATTGCAAATGCATTGCTAATTTCATCCCCCGTGACTTCATCGCGGCGCAGCTTACTGGTTACACCGCGAATGAGTCGCTCTTTATCGAGCTTGTCCAGCCCGCTGAGTACACGGTCTGCGTATACAGATATACGTATTTCATCAAAAGCCAACTGGCGATTGTTAGGTTTGGTTACGAGTTGTGGCATAGGATTAATTCCTCGCTTTCTTGAATTGAAATTCATACTTAGGGATAGGCATGAAAATGATCTGAGAAAAGAATATGGTGAAAAAAAGCGATGATCAGACAGCATTTTGGGGCTGTATGTAATCCAATAACATAGAAATAGCGATGCGTCTGCCAATGAAGGGAAAGAAGATGGTTCCCGTAGAGTTTATCGGCTACATCACTATATTTAGAGGTGTTATGAATATTTAACCCAACATATTGTATATATAAACTTAAAATTTCAAATAAGTGCAAGGAGTATTATAGCAACATTCGAAGCCATACGTAAAGGAAAAGGAATGGAAAATTAAAATTTAAAGAGAAGTCGCGGACTGTATTTGAATTGAGACGGAGTGAACGGTACAATAAATGATATAAATGTTTTATACAGAAACAAGCAGTATACATATGATGCTTTTTTCGCAAAACAGGGTTGCTTTATGGACCTGAGTTTTAAAATTAAATAAAAGACTATTTTTCTTAATTAAAGGAGGAACTTGGTGATGGCCATTGCAGAAGTGACAGTGATCCCGATTGGGACGGGGAGTACGAGCCTGAGCGACTATGTTGCTCAAATGCAAAAAGTGTTGAAGACACAAAAGGGAATTACCTATGAGCTTACCTCCATGAGTACGATTATTGAAGGTTCGTTGGACGATGTGTTCACCGCGATTGCTGCGCTGCACGAAGCGCCATTCCTGGCAGGAGCCAAGCGTGTGTCCACCTCGGTCAAAATTGATGATCGCCGTGACAAACCTTCCTCCAGTCGCCAAAAGCTCAGATCCGTCGCAGAGAAGCTATCTGGAGCCACGGCAGGGAATGTTACAGAATTAAATCCAAATCCTAGTTGATAAAGTTGATGTAAGTGATTGATTTTTATGTAACTAAGAGTATAATAGTTTTTGTTGTCAGTCACACTGACCTGCTGGTGTAGCTCAGGGGTAGAGCAACGCACTCGTAATGCGTAGGCCGGGGGTTCAATTCCCTTCACCAGCATTCTATAAAACTCAAGCACAGCGCGGCTTCCAAGCTTTTGGGAGGTCGCGCTTTTTTATTGAACTGAGGATTCTTCTACCATTTTTCTACCCTTTAGTCTAATAAAGTGGGTTCTTCGGTGCTAATGCTCTCTCCTGTGATTGAATCTCCAATGTTTTTTAACACCGCTTCTTGGAGATTCGGAAGAACATGTGAATAGGTATCCAGAGTTACATTGATAGACGAATGTCCAAGTCGCTCTTGAACGATCTTCGGATGAATACCAGCTTTGAGAAGTAGTGTTGCATGAGTGTGTCGCAGATCGTGGAAACGAATCCGAGGGAAATCGGGATGTTCCTTTACAATTCTGTCCAAAATACGATAGTAATGTCTCATAAGATTGCGGGGGCCGAGAGGCGTTCCCACACTCGTTTGAATTACTAAGCCTGAATCATTGTATAGCTTATTTCTGGCTTGCTCATGTTCTTGCTTTCTAAAGTGATTTTCCAGAAAATTAACGGTATTAGCAAACAGTGCGATGGAGCGAACGCTACTATCATTCTTAGTATCATCAAGATCATGTCCTATTTCAGAAATGGTATAAGCTTGTCGAACCGAAGCCGTTTTCCTCTTTAAATCTACCTCTGATCGGGGTAGCGCAAGTATTTCACTTTGACGCATGCCAGTAGAGGCAGCGAGTTCGAAGGCCATGAAGTATTGATCTTCCGATGCAGCATCGAGGAAAATCTTTAATTGATGTTCATTCCAGACTTCAAATTTTTTCTTTTTTCCTTGGGGTAATTCTACATAAGAGGCAACATTCTGAGTGATAACTCCCCAGGTTACTGCCCGGTTTAAAGCATCTAAAACTAGGACGTGAGCTTTCTTGATAGAGGCTACAGATAATTTGGGTAGCAATGTTTCGTGATATAAATTATGGAGGTGCTGTGGTTTTAATTTTGTCATCTGCACTTTCCCGAGATTCGGCACAATGTGTGTGTTTACAAGCCACTCATAAGACTTCCAAGTACCGTGTTTAACAGAGGTTTTTTTGTCTTTGAGCCAGGTCTCCATAATTTCACCGAAAGTTTTCTTGGTTGGTTCTACAAAGGTTCCTTTATTAAAAGCACTGAGAATGTCAGGCATTGCACGTTCAGCATCTCTTTTCTTATCGAAGCCTCCATTGGGACCAGTAAGCCACTTCCTGCGACGCTTTCCTGTTACCTCATCTTTCATATCCACGACGATGTAGTATTTCTTCCCTTTTTGGGCTATATGTCCTCTCATGATGAACCTCCTAACTGAAATAGGGAATGTATGTTCTATTTTTATTTTAAAAGAAAAGCCCGAAAAGGGCTTTAGGTTATATTGTACCGAAATTCCATGCGTATGGAAATTTTTCCGTACAGCTTCTAATTCAACTCAGGATTGCTTTGTAAGTGAAATACCTGATTCATTTGAGGAAGTAACTTTACGAGCAGGTATGTACTCACGGTTTTGCAACTGAATTTTTCTAAAATAAGGAACCCTTTTCATCAAGGTACTGGAAACCATCGTGACATTTACTTTACTTAGGTCAATGTCTCCATATGGCTCCGCTATCTCAATTAAATTGAAGTCAGATAAAAAAGAAGTCTGAGCTTTTTCACGTGGTTTCACTTCGACACTTTTAACAACATGCCTTGTGCCACTGGGTTTTGAGGGAACAGTACCTACAACCTTTGGTGTATGGAATCCCTGTATAAGACCATTGATTATAGGGACAAAAAAAATAAGAGCTAGAATTAAGTCTATAACTTTTCCCCACCAAGCAATCTCCCATAAGAAAATAGTGAATATACCTATGAAAGCAAGTGAAAATAGATTTCTAATTCCCTTCCCAAACAATATGGCTAAAAGGATAACTACGATTATGATAACCACCAAAACCATCCTCATGTGATCCCATCGGCTGGGGAATTTGCTAATTTGTATTAGTGTTGAAAAAACACAAAAATATCCTTCGCTAAAAAGTCACTCTTCGTGGGAAGGGCATATGGATATATAATAGTATTTGTCTATTGTTTGATGAACACAATCTCCTATATTCTTGAAACAATAGAATAGAAATTAACGTATAAAATTATACTGTGCAAATCATGAAATTAATCCAGATATTGAATGGAAGTGCAACTATGACCGACGAATTTAAAAATATGTTATCGGACATTGAACAACTGAACCAAGAAAAGCCGGAAGAAGTCTATGCATTCATAGAAACTAAATTACTTGATTACATAGACACTTATAAGTCTTCATAGACCAACTTAATCATCTTCTCCAATGTTTCTTTATTTTTTGGGTCGGTTAGATCAATATTATATTTCTTCACCAACTCCTTGAGTACATAGTCTGTAGTCTCTTGAGATAAATCATTCTTTTTAGAATTAGAGCCACTTTGTTCATTCCAAGGGGTGTCGGTACGCCCGAGTAGATAATCCGTATCAACGTCGAGGGTGTCCGCCAAAGCTACCAAGGTCTCATTTGAAGGAGTGCTATGCCCATTCTCGTAATTACTTATAGCCGCCTTGGTTAAGTTAACTTTTGAAGCTAATTCTTCTTGAGTTAGCTTTTTCTTTTTTCTTCTATACGCAACTCTATCTCCGCGAAACACACAACTTCCCCCTAAACAATAATTATAAAA
>NZ_JCAJRU010000302.1:0-5068 GCF_059447605.1 Paenibacillus sp. N119s
CCACATTGTGAGCCAGCTCGCTGACATTATTGTGCGTGGGGGCATTACAACGGATCACCCGGCCCAATTGGCACGTACGCTTTTCTATGCCACAGCCCGTTTTCATCATCCCGCACATGCTTACGAATGGAAAAGTCCGGCGACTCAGCGGGAGTTTTTGGAAGTGTGGATGCTTTTAGAAAAAGGGATATCTTAAACTATATAGAAAGAAGGTCAAACACATATGAAGTATTTGGATGGGATAGTAGCCATGATCACCGGCTCCTCCAGAGGAATTGGACGTGCCATTGCCGAGCAGCTGGCTGATTTGGGTGCTAATGTAGTCGTCAATTATGCCAGCAGTGCGGACATTGCTAAAGAAGTAGTGGCCGGCATTGTTCAAAAAGGCGGAAAGGCCATAGCTCTCCACGCTGATCTGAGCAAGATGAGCGATATTGAAGCCTTATTTACAAATACGATTGCCGAATTTGGCAAAGTGGATATCCTGGTTAACAACGCTGGGCTGATGATTACCAAACCTCTGGCTGAGGTGACCGAGGCTGATTTTGACCAGCAGTTTGCACTGAATGTAAAGGGTACCTTCTTTGCCTGTCAGCAAGCGATGAAATACATGGAGAACTACGGAAGAATCGTGAACCTGTCCACATCCGTGATTGGACAAATGTTTCCGGCCTATAGCGTGTATGCGGGTACAAAAGGCGCGGTGGAGCAATTTACCCGTCAGCTAGCCAAGGAGTTCGGAAGCAGACAAATTACGATCAACGCCGTGGCTCCCGGTCCTGTCAACACAGAGCTTTTTCAAGCAGGAAAAACAGAGCAGCAAATCGAAGGCATGAAGAAAATGAATGCTATGGGCCGTCTCGGTGAACCGGAGGATATCGCTGATGTGATTGAGTTTCTGGTCAGCGCTAAATCGCAATGGGTCACCGGGCAGACCATCCGCGTCAATGGCGGGTTCATCTAAAAGCTGGAATACATGAAATGGAGGCTATACACGTTCATGATATTACACAAAGGCGAGACTTTATTTCGACAAGGGGAAACTGGCCCTTTATATCACTTAAAGAGCGGCTTGTTAAAAATTATCCGAGTCCATGAGGACGGCTCACAAATTTTAGTTAATGTAATTGTGCCCGATGAAATCATCCCGCATCACTCTCTCATCAGTCCCAATCCCTATTATGGTACCGCGATGGCGCTGGTCACCTCAGAGATTGAGGTTCTGTCGCAAAAGGAATGGTACCTGAAGCTGGAGCAAGATCCGGCCCAATGCCGAGCCATCGCTTTGCAGCTACAGGATAAGCTGCGTATGATGCAGCAACGAATTGACCAGCTCACGGAGGTATCGCCTGCCGAGAAGCTTCGGAAGCTCCAACGCTGGTTCCACTCCTACATCGCACCCGCTACGTTAACAGACGTGCTGACGCAGGAGGAAATCGGGCAGTTCATCGGGCTGCGCCGAGAGACGATTAACCGGCTATTGCGTGCTTCAAGCGCTCCATCTGCGAAAGATGGTGACGATAATGCATCTCGATGAGTCTAAACCACTCTCCCGCATTCAACGCACCAAATCCAGGATGAGGGGAAGTAGACGACCCTGTTGATTTCTCAACGGTTGGCTCAATCTCTCTCATTTTACGGATCACCACGTTCAATCCTTCTGCAATCTCTTCTTTGCTCGTCGGTTGAGGGGGAGTATACTGCGGAGATGGTGGGACTTGAATACGTATGGGTGGATAGCTTCCCAAGTTAAATGCGGTTGTGCCCGCCTCCGTTTTAGTCCCTTTTTCCCCATTAGACTGTAGACAAAGCTCTATGTTCCTAAGATGCATATAAAGAGCAGAGTTCACCAAATGAAGATACATTTGTCCAAGCGACCATTGTCCCTCCTGCGGTGTGTACTGCAATTGCTCTAGGGTAAAGCTGTCCAATTCAAGAAGATAGTGCTGTGCCGTTTCTTCAAAACGCTGTAATGTTTCGCTTGTATTCATATAGTAAATGCCCCTCTCTATCAAAGTAGTTTTACTATACAAGAACGCTACTGACAGCATTATGTCAGTAGCATTCCAACATTTTTTCTACTTCTGTTCGGACACGCTCGCGAAGCGATTCAGGCTCCAGCACCACCACATCTGCGCCCCAACCAAGTATCCATGATAGTAGTTCCTCTGGGTGCCTAACACGGAGAAATACATGGATTCCATCCTCACGTTCCTCTATGGACTCCATGTAAAAATGGTTCGCTTCCTTCAATTTATCTATAATATCCGAACGGGCCTTTAGATGAACATTGATGTGGCGGTCATCGACTTGCTTATAATCCTGCAAATTAAAATCAACAGGCAACTGATAACTATCCTCTAGCATGATCAGATCGTTCATACGCGACAAACGGAAATGGCGCAGCTGCTGCCGCAATTCGCATTGTCCAATCAAAACCCACGAACCATGAAGCAGAACCAGACCATAAGGGGCGACCACACGCACACTTTGGCGATTCCCGTCAGCCTCTGGCATTTTTTTGGAGTAGCCAAACCGAACCTTCCGTTTATCCAATACAGCAATACGCAGTATCTCCAAATAGGCTTTCTCTGTATGGTTTGTTCCTTTACCCTCCGCCAGCAGTCTGATCGTTGTCCGCACCTGAGAAACTTCCCTGCGAACGCTCTCTGGTAAAATAGCTTCAATTTTCCTGCGTGAAGCTTGTGCCTTCATGCCATAGTCTGTATCAAATTTTTGTTCGACGAAATCTGTCCCGATTAGCAGTGCCACAGCTTCTTCTGCAGTAAAGCTTACAGGTGGCAGGAAGTACCCCTCCATCAGGGAATATCCAATACCCGGTGCCCCCACAATCGGTACGCCAGATTCGCTTAGCGCCTGAATATCCCGATAGATCGTTCTTACACTCGTTTCGAAGATCGCCGCTAAATCCTCGGCCCGTAAAATATCCTTACGCTGCAACTCTAGCAAGATGGCCAGCAAGCGGTCGGTTTTATTCATACTACATCGCTCCATCTTTAATAGGATCTAAAATGCACGAATATAAAAAAAGCAATAAGGGCAGTGCACCACTGCGGCTTATTGCTCTTTTTTCATAAAACGTAGTCGCTTCTTCTTTACTTATAATACACTTTTTCAACGTTATATTTAGCCTTTTGCGAATTGATGATGTAGGTTTCATAAATTTCACGATCTACCGCATCTTCCACAATACAGACCTCAATAATTGCTACTTCGTTCCGATAAGCCTTGATCGGAGATACGTTATCTTCAAAATGCTTTTTGATTCTGGGTCTGAGCTTTCTTGCTTTACCAACGAACAGCAATTCCTCCTGTGCGTTGTAGAACATAAAGATACCCGCTTTATCTCTAGGGATCAGATGGAAATCTGTAAAGCCATAAATGTGGCTAAGCTCAGGGTTAGCCTGTTTGGTAATTGTGATATCCGGAGTTGGGATCGTTATATTAATCACTGTGTCACTTCCTCATTCTATATAGGTGTAAATATTACCACAAAGATGAAGGTAACACCATTCCATAACATTATAGAGTGTCCCCCGGGACAGGTTTCGTCGTTCTTCCCGCCATTCTTTCGAGCGCCCAGACAAGCCCCCCCACAGCAAGGGTGGAACCGACCGCTATAATTGCTGTTCCGCCGACATGCAGCAGCAGCACGGGAACCCACAGCAGTCCAAGTATACGATGGATGGTTCGCATCCACTTGTTACGTACTTTATTAATATAGAAGCCGTACCCGGAGATAGCCAGTATAATGGCAAAGGCCGCCAGTCCGGAAAAGGTCTTGTGATCTTGAAATTTGGTAATCAGGAAATAGACACCATGAACGGCAATAAGAATCAAGGTCGCCCAACCCAGCAGTTTATGCAAGGAATGAAACAACTTCCCGGTCTTTCGAACCAACAATGACGGTGATCTCAGCTTCTTCTTAAACCAGAACCAACAGAAAGAGGCCGCTCCAAGGAACACAGAGATCGTACCCAAGGTATTAAATATTTCTCCATTGCCCCTACCCCCTTTTCCGCCGGGACGTCCGCCCATATGCGCTGGTACATTGCCGCCTCCCGGAGGTCGCATGCCAGGCTTGCCGCCGGAAACCGAGGACATGTAGTAATAGTAGATTACGAGTAGAATTGCTACCGTTACTGCGATGATTGCCGGAATCCAAACCTTCTTTTTCATTTTCGTTTTCATTAGTTATGCATCCTCCCCGGGAAAATTGCCTTGATTGTACCCGGTCAAGCTGAAAATAAGATTAAAGCTGGCTGAAAGTATCCCTTTTCAGAGTATATAAAATCTTACAATGATAACAATATATACAAATTGTTATCGAATAGGTGTTGAAAAATGAAACAAGATGAAAATCATGCCACCTTTCCACAATTTCCAGAATCATATTGGCTAGCTTCAACGGACATCCCCAGTTTTCCCAAGCTCAGTGAAGATATTCAGGTGGATGTTGCCATTGTAGGTGCGG
The DNA here is from genome assembly GCF_059447605.1 of Paenibacillus sp. N119s. NCBI lineage: Bacteria > Bacillati > Bacillota > Bacilli > Caryophanales > Paenibacillaceae > Paenibacillus > Paenibacillus sp. N119s. The sequence goes on from NZ_JCAJRU010000302.1 coordinate 4,496, forward strand.
GGATCACCGGTATCACCACTGCTTATTTACTCTCAAAAAAAGGACTAAACGTCGCGGTCGTCGACGCAGGGCGGATACTTCATGGAACAACGGGCCATACAACCGCCAAAATTACCGCACAACATGATTTGATCTATAGCGAGTTTATCTCCCATTTTGGTAAGGAGAAAACACGGCTCTATTACGAAGCCAACCGCGATGCTCTTCAATTTATCAGACAGACGGTAGAAGAGTATCATATCGATTGTCAATTTACAGAAGAAGACGCCTACGTTTATACATGTGCAGATACGCATGTAGAAAAAATCGCCGACGAATATAAAGCATACAAGGAACTTGGCATCCCAGGAAGGTATGTGGAACAAACACCTCTGCCCTTTTCAACTAAAGCAGCTATTATGATGGAAAATCAAGCTCAGTTTAATCCTGTTCCTTTCTTAAGGTATCTGGCTAATCAAGTCATTCAGCAAGGCGGAAAAATTTATGAGCAGACCACCGTTGCTGGTGTGGAGCAAGGAAACCCGGCCACCCTTAATACCAGCGACGGATTTAAAATAACCTGCAACCATGTCG
>NZ_JCAJRU010000303.1:0-5027 GCF_059447605.1 Paenibacillus sp. N119s
TGTCTCATATCGGACTATCGTGTATACAGAGTACCCGTTCGGGTTCGTTATATGCCTATTTTAAGGTAGAGTAGTTTATAGCACGGTCCAACGCTCCTTTGTGTGCATTTAATATCTCATCACAACAAAGGAGTTGATTTTTAGTGGCCATTCGTCCTCCAAAAACGCTGAAATCTACGGGCAGAAAAGTTCCTATTACGAGATATCGCAATGTCAGCCCAACACAAACATTTCGTCGATTTACAGTTATCTGGGCTAACAATGATGGTGTACCTTTTAACACAACCGGATTTTTCGCTACACTTCGCCGTTTAGATGGAACTTTCGTCCAGGCTGCAGGCTTTGACAGTTTTGGTACTGCTCGATTCAGCAGGGTCCGCACACCTACGAACCAAGCTTATATTCTGCGCACTTTTAGAGATGATGGAGTATTATACCGCGTTAGATCCGTACCTGCTGGCGTATCCTCATTTGTCGTTATTGGTTAAGTTCGTACCGAACGCAGCCTAGACGTAATTAAAAAAAGAAGCCAGTAACAGAGCATATCTGTACTGACTTCTTTTTTGTTTACTACCTATATCTGAACTCCAACGAATTGCTGAGGAAAAGTACTATTGACGAATGGATGCGGCTCTGATAATCGGCTCCGTAGACAGAAACTCTCTTGAGGCAACCCGGTCAGTTCCAAGGCTGGAATGAGGCCCAGCGGCTCCAATCGAGGATTTTGTAAAGCATTTAGCTCTTGAGCTTTTAAAAAGAAGCGCAAAAGTCTATACCGGAGCAATAAATCCGGATTCTGTAGTAGCTGCAACAGAGGTTGCGAAAAATGTAAGAAGCCTGAGAAACAACCTGCTTTCAACAGATCGTTTCTCAGGCTTTTATCTTTCTGTGAACACTACGGTTAACTTCTTTTTCGCTTCGCTCTTGCGCAAGAGGGAGTGAATCAAAAAACAGCGCTTATCGGTACTATCCAATAAATTGCCTCAACAAATGGTTGAACCTGTCACGCTCTTCCCAAAATGCGCCATGACCGCTGTACTGAAACGGGACAAGCTGTGAATTTCTTATGTTTTGATTGAGTTCCTCGGCCTGTGCAAATGGAATCACTTGGTCGTGAATACCGTGGACAATTAACGTAGGGGCAGATATTTGGGGCAGGTCACCATATACATTTTCATCCCTTAACATAACTATGACAGCCGCAGTTGACCAGCCTCCTGCCTGTAATCCCAACTGAAAAAACCAATCTGAGAGCGGATCTGTTATATACTGGAAGAAAAAACTGTCTATTAATCCCCGTATCATCTTGGGGCGATCCTTTAATGTTTCATTCAGCATTTGGTTGGCGGCTTCTTTATCAGCAAAGCCCACGGGAGCCGCAGCGTCTATAAGAACAAGCTTAGATACTCCATAACCCTTGAACCTAGCCATATATCGAATTGCAATTGCTCCACCTGTAGAGTGACCCACAAGTATAAAGTTATTTAATTGAAGGGCGCCGATTAGATTGCGAATATCATCTGCCAGTCGGTCCAATGTGTAGCCGTGAAAGGGTTTATCTGAATTGCCGAAACCTCTCCAGTCTATTCCTATGCAGCGGTACCCCTTTGCAGGAAGAACATTAAACTGATATTCAAACTGTTTATGGCTCAAAGGCCAGCCATGTAAAAAAACGATGGTCTTGCTACCCTCAGGATTTAAATCTTCCACATATAAATTTACGCCCGGTTCTACATTAACATAGTATCCCACGCATTTTCCTCCAGTATTTGTTGAAGTGACTTCACCATAAAATACTCAGTCAAGCGAACATAGGTGAATATCTAACTGTCAGCTGCTCGTTAAAAGAGCCCCTATGAATCAGCGTGGCAAATCCATTTACAATTGCTCTGCAAAACCGGTTATCCCGAAGGCTGTAATTTAATGCTAGAGTTTCGAATCCTGGCGAATCTCTTGACCGTGTTTACAGTCGTAAGTCCGCTTTCATTCGATAAGTATTCCATAATAAGCTTGTTCAAAAATAAAAACAATTCCCCATTCATTTCCTTAAAGTTATAGTTCATTAGCAGCCCCCTTGGATTTTTGTGTGATTTGTCCTAAAATGTTCGTGTTAGTTCCGAGAATAGTAGTTCAACATCCCATTATCCACTAATCCTATGTTTCGCTAAAATCCGGCAGGAAGTATCTCCCGCCCTGTTGTCAAATACATACTTCAGGCGGTAGCTGATTAATGAGTAATACCGCTGTTTAATTGAAAGTCTGCTACTATTACTAACGAGAGTAACATCGACAATAGACAAACATGATATGGAAGGGCTTCCTATGTTTAGATATATGATTGCGAACTTCGCCTTGTTAACAGCGTTCCTTTTTCTCTTCAACCATTTATTCAGGGGCTACTTGATGAAAGATCATCGGACCTTGCGATTCAAGCTGCTTATAGGAATTATGCACGGCTGCTGCGCTCTTTTTCTTCTGTTGTTCAGTTATCAGGTTAACGGAACGTCCTTTATCGATTTCCGGCATATCGTTGTCATCAGTTCCGCTTACTTTGGGGGTCTGCCTGCTTCTTTAGTGACCGTCGTATTTTTTGTGTTTGGCCGGGTAACCTTAATGGAAACCTTTACACCTCTGCTTACCAGCATCATGCCGTTGTTTTCGATTACATTAGCTGCCATCGGCAGCGGGATGATTATGCGTATTGTTAAAAGCTATAGTCTCCGCTGGTTGCTTTCAGTTCTGCTGAGCATGACGCTCATAACCGTTGTATCGCTCTTGAGGGGGATTACAAACGATACCTATTCCTATTTAGCATTTGTCGGTTTAGGCGGACTTTTTACAGCATCGCTAATTGCCTTCTTTTCTACGACAAATCAATTAACTATACAATTAGAGCACAGCGAGCGAAAGTACCGTTCCCTCCATGCCCTTCAAGAGGCGATTTTTCAATCCGCAGTAGGCACGGCTATAGTAGCCTTTGATTACCAGGGAGAGATAACACATGCCAATAAGGGGGCCGAAAAAATGCTTGGCTACCGGTCCGACGAGCTGATTGGCAAGGCATCCCCTCTGATCTTTCACGACGCGAATGAAGTCGAGACTTACGGGCAAGAGCTATCCGAAAAAATTGGGAAACCTGTTCATGGAATCAATGTGTTTTTTTATGGAGCGTCAGAACATGTATCCGAAGCACGTGAGTGGTCATATATCCGAAAAGACGGTGCCAGACTAACGGTATTGATGACATTATCGCCGCTTTTACTGGATGGGAAGATGGTTGGGGTCATTGGGAGTGCTACGGATATCTCCGAAAGGAAGAAAATGGAGGACCAATTAAAGCAGCTTTCCCTGCTCGATGGCCTAACCAAAATTGCAAATCGCCGTTTTTTTGATGAAATGCTTAAGCATGAATGGGAACACGCCATGCAGCATCAGACAGGGCTGTCTCTCCTTTTCTTTGATATTGATCACTTCAAAGCATACAACGATTTATACGGACATCAAGCCGGGGATGATTGCTTGCGAAAAGTAACGTCCATTGCCAAAAAGGCCCTCAATCATCCGGCAGCCACATTTGCTCGTTACGGAGGGGAAGAATTTACGGTAATCCTGCCAGCTATGAGTACCGGACAAGCGGTGCAAATGGCCGAAAATCTGAGATTAAGCATAGAAAATGCTGCAATCCCGCATAACGGATGCATGAAAAATGTGATTACGGTTAGTATTGGTGTCTCAATCTGCTATCCTGATGCCAACAGTGCTCCAGAGGAGCTCATCGCAAAAGCAGACGAAGCACTTTACTACTCTAAGTGGCATGGGCGCAATCGTATAACTAATTACAAGGAGATACCGACAAAAGCAAGTAACACTTCCACCCTATAACCTCATACCTGATTACACTGGCTACACAAACAGCAGGGGCAGTTGGGTCCTTAATTTCCCAGACTGCCCCTGCTGTTTGTTCACAAGATGCGAGTTTATAAACAATTGTGAGCGAAGAACTGGGTTCAGGTGAGTAATTCTTTTAAAGTTGAAATCCATCGCTTTACTTCTAAGCGCTCTTCACCTCGAAGACAAGCAACACCATAAATCACTTCTTCAGTGTAGCTTAAAGGAACAAACGAGATCTCGTTATCCTCAACAACCACGAAATTCGGCAGAATCGAAACACCAAGATCACTTTTTATCATGGTGTTTATTGTATTTATGGTATCTCCGTAGGTAAAACTTGAATCAGGACAATTCTCAATAATTTTCCTGTGCATGCTTTTTAGTGTTGGAGGGGATTGGTGCTCGTTAAATAAAATGATCGATTTATGATTTAATTGTTCGAAGTTTAGTTCACGTTCATTCGCAAGAGGATGATTTTGGGGCAAAACACAAACATACGAGCCTTTAAGAACGGGATAAAAGCAAAAATCAATGTCCTTTCCTAAATTATCTTCTGTAGTAAATATAATATCAAACTTTTGGTTTAATAAGTCATCTTTTTCTCTAGTCAAATTGGATTTTTTTAACTGAATTTGAATCTGTGGATATTTTTCCTTAAATCGCTTAATAATATCCGGCAAAACTTTCTTCTCAAAAACAGTCTCGGTGTAGCCAATGATTAAGGTACTATCATATTTTTCCGAAAGTCGTTTTGCTTTCTTTATGGATTGGTCTAATCTAAATAGAAGCCCTTCAATATCTTCATAAAAACTATTGCCGGCTACAGTCAAATTGACAGTTCTTTTGTTCCGAACGACTAAAACGATTCCCAATTCATTTTCTAAGCTTTTGATGTTGTGACTCACAGCAGGTTGTGTCAAATTTAATTTATTCGCAGTTGTTGAAAAGTTAAGTGTCTCAGCAAGAGAAACAAAGCATTTTAGTTGTTGAATATTCATTTGAAACACCCTTTTAGTAATAAATGTTTTTTATAAATCATAACATAAGGTAATTACACACTTGCGTCAACCTATGATATTCTTTCCTTGTGAAAATTATCACTAGGAAAGAAGGTATCAAAATGCGTTATATTATTA
>NZ_JCAJRU010000304.1:0-5023 GCF_059447605.1 Paenibacillus sp. N119s
CCTTAGAAGGAAGAAACAGCCCGTGTGCTTCACGCGCAAAAACTATGAATATATCAGTTCATACCCTATAAATTGTTCCAGCATCATCCAATATTTCTTACATCATAAATCATAACAGACTAAAAATCAAACGTTACTTTTTTCTCACAAAGCAGGAATCCTGGCGAGCTTTTGACGACCCCGCCCCCCATTCATCTGCCTCCCTTACACATAAGCTGGAAGCGATGTACCGTGCGCGGCAATCAGACCGTCGCACAGAGCAACGATATCATCCATCGATAGCTCAGCTGAGGTGTGCGGGTCCAGCATAGCAGCATGATAGATATGTTCTTTTTTCCCGTCATCGCAGCTTCAATCGTTAAGAGCTGGGTATTGATATTCGTTCGGTTCAGTGCAGCACATTGGGGCGGCAAATCCCCGACAAAGGTCGGCGTAACCCCATTGCAATTCACCAGGCAAGGCACCTCCACACAGGCTTCCTTCGGCAGATTGGTAATCAAGCCTGTATTCATCACATTCCCGCCAATAGCAAAGGGCTGATTAGTCTCGATTGCCTCAAATATATAAGAAGCATATTCGTTCGACCGTTCATGGCGCAGATCCTGATTGCCCAATAGTTCCTCACGCATCGTCTCCCAGCGTTCAATCCGACTTACGCAGCGGCGCGGATATTCATCTAAAGGAATATTAAACCGTTCAATCAGCTCAGGGTATGCCCGTTTGATAAAATACGGATGATACTCTGCGCCAATGGTCCTGATACTCAAACCCAGCACCTGTTGTGGAATCAGGGATCAATAGCAGGGAAGAACCAATGCCGCTGGGGCGCCCAGCTGTAATATAGGAGCTGTTATTGCCGATAAAGGAATGCGTCACGACTCTCGTTTCGTAAATTGCATCACCATAGGTCCACTGTTCATTAAAAGGTAGGGGCAATCCAAAATCGCCAATCTCCAATTTTTTGCCACTGGTATTCTGTACCTGTATATTCCACAACACCGAACCATTCGACTCCGCCGAATAGGTTTCAATGACTTTAAAATTGCGTATGCCTTCTGCGTTACTTGAGTTCTCGTAGGTGACCGTAACGCGGTTGCCGCTGGTCGTGATCTTACGCGCGTCTGCCGACTTATTCGTCCATGCCTTCGTCCAGCTACCTCCATCCAGTCGGTACGTGAACATCAGCTCTCCTAGCCACTGATGATCAGCCGTGTTCTGCTCAGGTGTCACCGTTGCATTCATGACATATTCAGTCGGAAAAGCATTTCCTTTGATACGAATAGACGAAATTTCCCCATGCTCTCCTGTCTGAATCGTTAGCTTGTCATTGGATAGTTCATGGGCCTCTGCCGTATGCGTCCCAAACAACACAGACGCTGTGGTTAAAAACAAAAACGCCGCCAATATTCCCTTAAATTTCATCAACACGGCCTCCTTTTCGATCTCGGGGTCCTGGTTTGCTTGTCAATCACCTGAAGTCTCTTCATTTCGCCATAATCTTCTTGGAAATGTAAGCGCTACAACTCTATTGTACAAAGCCTTATCCATTGGTAAAATCAACATTTTCAACCGATTTATATAGGATTTCAACCTAATCGTGGGATGAATCATTCATACCAACAGACACCATGTTTTGGATTAATGGATGGACAAACGGAAATAATTCACTCATACCGTCTGTAGGAGGGAACAACTTCATGAATTCGAATGATAATCCACCAGAGCAAAACGCTTATTTGGAAGAGCTGAATGCATTATTTATCCCATTGGATGGAATGCAGAATCTGGACCGCATGGTTAAGGCCATCGGAGATGCAGATATCGTGCTGCTTGGTGAGGCGAGCCATGGGACTTCTGATTTCTACCGAGTTCGAGCCGAGCTTTCGAAGAAGCTCATTACAAGCAAGGGTTTTAACATTATCGGTGTAGAAGGAGACTGGCCCTCTGCTTATCGGGTGAACCGGTATGTTAAAGGGATGGAGGGGGCCGATTCCTCGGCAGCCGATGCACTGGGTGATTTTACCCGCTGGCCGACGTGGATGTGGGCGAATACGGACATTCGTGATTTCGCGGAGTGGCTCAAGGAGTACAATGAGGCGAATCACGGCAGCGGCAGTACCCGTCCGAAGGTTGGATTTTATGGTATTGATATGTACTCGCTATGGGAATCGATGGAAGCGATTATCGATTATTTGGAGGAGACCCATTCTCCCCAACTGAAACAGGCCCGCAGGACATACGCCTGTTTCGATCCATATAGCAGGGACCATCAGTCTTATGGCATTGCGGCAGGACTGCTCTCGGAGAGCTGTGAGAAAGAAGTGGTTGAGCTGCTACAGCAGATGCAGAGCCGGCGCATGGCGTATCCGGGAAGTGAGGAAGAGTTGAATGCGGAGGTGAACATGCTCGTCACTTCCAGCTCGGAGGCCTACTATCGTAGATGGTTCGGGGCGGCCCACAGTCCTGGAATATACGGGACAAGCATATGGTTGAATCCCTAAAGCGAATCATGTCCTATTACGGGGCTTCGGCAAAAGCCATTGTCTGGGAGCATAATACGCATATCGGTGATGCGCGGGCAACGGATATGATGGCGGATGGCATGGTTAATGTGGGTCAGCTGCTGCGGGAGGATCCAGAACATCGGGTGTTTGCCATTGGCTTCGGGACCTATCAGGGCGAGGTACTGGCTGGGAGAGCTTGGGGATCTCCGGTTGAGAAGATGACCGTCCCGCCCGGACAGCCGGGAAGCTGGGAGGATTACATGCACCAGGCGGGAGGGGGCCGAAATGGGATGATAATGCTCAACGATGCATCTTCCATGCTGCATACGACCATTGGCCACCGTGCCATCGGTGTGATATATGAGCCTGCTCATGAGCGGTTCGGCAATTACGTGCCTTCCAGCATGGCGGATCGTTATAATGCGTTTGTACATCTCGATCGGACCATCGCCCTTCAGCCACTGCCTATCCTTCAGCCGGTTGCAACGGATGCATTATTTTCAGAATAACAGCTCGCAAGAACCGTCTGTGGGAGGCTGGATGGCTGGGTAACGTTCACCATTAGGCTTCGGATAAGAAGTATGAAACTGGCTCCAATACAAAAAGTGGCAGGCTCGAACTTTTATTTTTATCAGTCTGAGCCTGCTGCTGTTCTATTGAACTAAACGTTCCGTTAGTTTTTATGCATTTCTCAAAAAAGGGATGTTCACCATCACGGATATCTGGAGATGCCCCCTATCTCCTGCCTTTCCGTCTGGTGCATTGGCGGCCGGACGGATGTGCATGTTCCTTGCTCATTCCACAATTTCCGGCCCTGTTGGCCTTGGGATGTGATTGCTACAACGCAATACATTTATGTCGTAGACCTCTTTTGATATTGGCATCTGCATCGAATACCGCATAGATTATACCTTTTTTAAGAAGAATGATACCAAAAATATGGAGTTCAAGGCTTGTTTCAACAAAAGTCATACAAGAAAAAGGGGCATACTTTTTTCTGATGTGTCTTAGTTACAAAACCTTCCGCAATTACTTCATCTCTAATTTTTTGCAGATCGGTAAATAAAACCACCATAGTAAAGAATAAATACGACTAAAAAAACAATAAGATAACAATAAGAATCAACGTTCCCAAGTTACTGTTTGAAATAATACTATTTCAAATTAACGGAATCAATTGGTTCCATAGTGGAGCTATGAATGCTATAAATATATTAGGAACAACTAATGGTGGAAGTTTGCTTTTTTCTGTGTTTACTGGCTGGTATCCTATGCTACATATTCATTTTTTCCTGCACCTATACCCGTGATAAAGATGATAACAGAAGTTAAAACTAACATCAGTAGGGAAGTATTCCAATTATGTGTCACATCATGCAACCATCCAAATAAGACAGGGCCGACAGCAGACAAAAGATAACCTAATGATTGAGCCATACCGGATAATTCTGCTGCCTCATTCGTATCTTGAGTACGTAAACTAAAAAACATCATAGCTAAACTAAAGGCAAATCCCACTCCAATTCCAACCATAATAATCCATATTAGAATAAGGATCGTGCTTCCGTGTAAGATACCGAATACCCCTCCAATAAGCAAGACGACTGAAATTAGTACTAATGAATGCTGCTTCTTTAAACGTCCAGCTAAAATAGAGACAATAAACGTAGTAGGAAGCATAGCAAATTGCATTAAAGACAACATCCAGCCAGCTTCATGAGTGTTCAGCCCTTTTTGTTCAAGAATTTCAGGAAGCCACGTTATCATGGTATAAAAGATTAAGGATTGAAAACCCATAAATAACGTGACATTCCATGCTAGTTTAGAATGCCATAAGTTTATAGATTTAACTTTCTTTTTAGTTTGTACAAATCTAATAGATTTATGTTGATTTTGTATTAGTGGTAACCAAAAGAAAAGTGTAAGAAGAGATAAGATTCCCCAGCATCCAAGACCTCCTGACCATCCTAATCCTGATAATGAGGAGATGGGGATACTTATACCGGATCCAATAGCTCCACATAAATTCATAGAGACTATATAAATCCCTGTTATCATTCCTACATTTTGTGCAAAGTTATGTTTAATGAGACTGGGGAGTAATACATTACCAATGGCAATACATGAACCAATTAAGATTGTTCCTATAAATAAGGTTATTACACTACCAAAAGAACGTATTCCAAATCCAATGGTTAATAAGATTAAAGAAATAAATAGGATAAACTCTGTACTAAAACGATGAGCTAACTTAGGGGCGAAAGGGGATAAGAATGCAAAAGTAAGTAAAGGTACTGTAGTTATTGTCCCTGCTAGTATATTAGATATGCCTAAACTGTCACGTATAGAATTTATTAGTGGACCCACTGATGTTAGTGGGGCTCTGAGATTGGCTCCCATTAGGATGATACCTATAATAAGTAATCCTATTCTAGGCTTTAGATCCGGTTTCGGTTGTCCTAGTTGATTGGTTTTTTGTGAAATACCCATGATCGCTATAGATCCTCCGTATTTAATAC
>NZ_JCAJRU010000305.1:0-4990 GCF_059447605.1 Paenibacillus sp. N119s
TCAGGATGAACTCTGCAAGCATGTGTTGCGCACATCCGAGGGAAATAAGCCGACGATTATTAACGACGCTCCTTCTGTAGCTGTCATTGCGCTTCAATGTATGATCCGGATGAAAGCAGATCCTATTGTGTTGGTGGGGCAAAATCTAGCTTATCGGGGGGAGCAATATTATGCTGAGGGAATTACCAATTCTCCGGGAATTCCGGTTGGTGCCAATTCACCGTTTGTTGAGGGTGTCCATGGCGAACAGGTTGTCACAAATCAGTCTTTCGTAAAAATGAAAACGGAAATGGAATTTTACATCAATATGGCGAGAGATATTGAATTTATTAACACAACACATGAGGGGGCTGTTATTAAGGGGACATCTTTTCAGAACTTGGAAGAAGTAATCCAGACTCATTTAAAAGGTAAGACTGATGATTCATGGCTGCAAACTAGCAGTAGTTCGGAATACGATCTCTTGTTTCTAAGGTCACGCATTGAAGAGCACCAGCGGGATGAAGAGGTTTATCAAGCCATTATGGAGCAGATCCATCATGTTTTACTCGGTATCAAAAATAAACTCAGTCTGAAACAGGCCCATATGCTAAATGTGTCCTTTGGGCAGTTTGATGACCTTTTTTCTACATTATTGGAAAATGATTTCTTCGAGATATTCATTCTACCTCGCCATCGTATGAGGTATGAGTTTTTGTACAACAAAATGGACGCCATCCAGAATTGTAGAAATCCTCTGATCAGAGGGGAGCAAATTCTACTATACTTCGGGGATTTCATATGGAAATGTCAGCAAGACTATATGAAAATCAAGAACGAGATTCATGATTTTTACCGCCTTGTTTTTACTTATGTGAACGAATAGGCTTCATAAGCCTTATTCGTTAGCTTAGTGACATGAAAGGTAGGTTCAGTGTTCGTTCTATGTAAGGTTTATACAGTACAGATCTAAGGTATCGATTACCACGGCAGAAATCCTGAAATAAAGGGAGTATATTATGAGCGAGAAAAAAAGAAATATGAAACGTTTAAACAGAATGATCAAGGCAAGTGTATTGACCACACAGGTATTTAATCTAGCTAGTCCTTATATGTTGTCAACGTTTGCAGCGGAAAACCCCAGCAGTAAAATCAAAGAAAATACAGATGTAGCGGATAGATTTTCCATAGTCAGCTCCCCTCTAAGTGTGGCTTCATCTGTCTATGTCCAGGCGCAAATGGAAGAGCCGCCTCATTATACCTGGCTATCTCCACAGCTCGAAAGTGGAGTTTCCTTGTCTGCCAATCTATCCATGTTGTTCAGTAAGGATGTAGAACTGGGCACAGGCCACCTCACCGTGCACCAGTGGGATGGAACGGAGGTTGGGCGGATTGATGTCAGTGGAGGAACAGTTGCAGGAGGTACGGTACATATCAGTGGCCAGGACGTGTGGATGCAACTGGACCACCCCCTGGCCGACAACACTCGGTACTATGTAGAAGTTAGCTCAGGGATGTTTGTGGATCGTGGAGGCCAAGGATCGAACGCCGTTTGGGGCAAGGGTATGTGGAACTTTGTGACAGCAGATAAGACAGCGCCGAAGCTGGTATCGAAGTCACCGGAAGGCCTTTATTTAAGTGGTGTGGGTCTAGGGAAAGCGTATTTTAACATGGAGTTCAATGAGTCAGTAAGATGGGACCGTGGGTATATACGGCTGCATGAAGCTTCGGGAGGAGCCGTGGTTCGTGAGCTGCGGATATCTGGCGCAGGGGACTGGAATCGGATATACGAGGTGTCAGGCCAGAAAAAGATAGTAGAATTTATGCTATCAGGTGGACTGGAAGAAGGGAAACCTTATTATGTGGAAATCACCTCCGGAACACTGACAGATATGGCGATGAACCCGTATGCGGGAGTGCACACACCACAGGAATGGACATTCCGCACGGGAGATGACCATTCACATCATTCTAAGGAAAAAGAAACGTCTGATCAGGACACTTCGTCTGCCGCTTCCCGAGCAGAGACCAAGACGGATGCCCTAATAACAGACATTAAGACAGCATCCGTTAAGAGTGGTACTATTCAGCTTATTGGTTTGAACGATAAATTCGCAAGTAAAGATCTGAATGTTATAAACGTTGATCGGAAAGAGCTGGTAGTTGATGCTTCGGGCTATAGTAAAGCAGCAAAGGTGGGTATACCTTCCGCCTTTTTAAAACAGTATAAGAAAGAAAACACAAATCTGCCAATCAGCATACGCACAGATGTAGCTCAGTTTACTCTTTCTTCTGAACTGATCGATAAATTGGTCTCATTATATCCGGAAGAAAGCTTGACAGTTGAAATTTCATCCTTAACAGACGAAAACGGGACACAAGTAAGACAAGCTATTGCTGATACTGGTTTAACGGATGTTTTGGTAAATCCGGTTGATTTTAAGCTTATGGCCGGTAATCAAGAGATCACTGAATTTTTCGGGAATTACGTGGAACGAAAATTGATTTTGGATCATGAAGTTGATCCTAAACATGTAGCGGCCGTATGGTTTGATCCTAACACAGGTGCTTTGTCATCTGTTCCTGTATTGATCCGAAATGTGAATGGACGAACTGAGGCAATCATCAAATCCAATCATAACAGCATTTATGCTGTAGTCTCAACAAATAAAAAGTTCAAGGATCTGGAGAATCATTGGGCACAAAAAGATGTGGAGATGCTGGCAAACAAGCTAATTGTCAAAGGCGTTCAGCCTGATATTTTTGAGCCAAATCGGGCTGTAACCAGGGCTGAATTTGTGGCATTGCTTGTACGTGGATTAGGTATGCAGGAAAAGCCATTACTGGAACAGTTCACAGATGTAAAAGAAGATGCCTGGTATGCTGGTAGTGTTGGAGCTGCGATAGAAGCAGGTCTGATCCGAGGTTACGGAAACCATTCATTCGAACCAGAAAAGGTGATTACTCGCGAGGAAATTGCGGTCATTGCTGAAAAGGCTGTACATTACGCTCAGACTTTAAATACCATTCCTACTAGTGAGGAATATAAAGAGGTTTACAGCGATGCATCTACTGTTTCCCCTTGGGCTCAGCAGGCTATGGCGCAGGCTACAGAACAAGGCTTAATTAAGGGCGTGTCTCCAGACCTGCTTGCTCCTAAACAACAGGCAACACGGGTAGAAGCAACTTCGATATTAAAACGATTTTTGCAGCTTATTAAATTTACAAATTAAAAAATAATGAATTAGACGAATAAGTAATCTATTTTTGGCGGTCCATGTGGATCGCCATTTTTATGCTTTATAATAAATGCTATTATTAGAGCTACCGCTGTTTCAAGATCGTTGTTTAGGAAAAAAGGAGGTGCGATGCTGATGGTGGAGTTGACTGGAATTATCGTGGCAGGTGGACGTTCTAGCAGAATGGGCCAGGACAAAGCTCTGCTCCAACTCGGAGGAGTTACGGTACTAGAGAGAATAGCTGCTGTGCTAGGGAAGGTTGCGGGGCGAGTTATTGTGGTGACGCAGGATGCACAACAGTATAGAGGACTTGGGCTGGAAACGACGACAGATTTATATCCCGGTTTGGGGCCTTTGAGCGGTATCCATGCAGGACTTTCTGCTTCCAAAACGGAATGGGGGATCGTCGTAGCCTGCGATATGCCCTTTGTGCAGCCAGAGATATTGCAGGCTTTACTTGCTCACGCAACGAACTGGACAGCTGCACAAAAGGTAGCGAGTGAACAAAAACATGCGCAAAGAGAACAGGTACCGTTTTATGAAAATGACCTATTTCCTCAGTCAACACAGCCAGCATTACAGGCGGTGATTGCATCTGTGGATGGACGTATACATCCGTTGCTGGGAGTATATCATCGAAGTGTGCTGCCTTCTGCGGAGCAATGTTTACGGAGTGGAAGCCTGCGTCTGATCGACTGGCTGAATTCCTTAAACGTTCATTATGAGAAAGCTGGCGAATGGCCGGGGGCGAGCATGGACATGTGGAAGCAAGCTGTGTTCAACATGAACTATCCACAAGACTACCAGCTTATCGTGAAACAATGGGAGTGTACAGAAGACGTATCGAGACAGAAAGGAATAGTGGAAGATGAGAGAGAAGATATGTGATGATTTTTGGGGGAGTACATAACATGCTAGAAGCTATTATTCATGCCGTTTTATTGGCATTGGGGTTAATTTTGCCCTTAGGGGTACAAAATGTGTTTGTGTTTAATCAGGGGGCGTCCCAGTCGCGGTTTCGCAATGCACTGCCTGCTGTCATTACAGCAGGTGTCTGTGACACCATCCTGATTACGCTTGCTGTTGGGGGCGTATCCCTCATTTTGCAGCAATTTCTATGGCTCACGAATGTGCTTTATGCAGCGGGCTGTTTGTTTTTACTGTATATGGCCTGGACTCTTTGGAACTCGAAGGCGGCTTCCTCGGGAGAAAGTCAGCCGATGCTGCCAAAACGCCAGATGATTTTTGCCGCCTCGGTATCGCTACTGAATCCACATGCCATACTCGACACGGTTGGTGTAATTGGAACCAGCTCCCTGCAATATAACGGCGTGGAACGCTGGGCCTTCGGTATGGCCGCTGTGTCCGTATCGTGGATATGGTTTGTGGGTCTGGCAACGGCAGGGCGGCTTGTAGGACGCATGGATTCAGAAGGAAAGTTTGGTACTGTGCTCAACAAAATATCAGCACTGATTATTTTGGGGCTGGCCCTTTATATGGCCATAAATTTTATGACCAGTATGTGACCCGAACCTTGTTAGAAGAAAAATTTTAATATAGCGAATACCCCGCCCAAAGCAAAAGGGACACCGATCAAAAACAACATAAAGGCCAGACAGCCTGCACCATTGACACCGCCAGCAATTCGGGCGTCCCGAGGGTTGGCCGGATTGTATAGTACCTTAATCTTGCTGCCAACCCGGTTGAGGCTGAGATTGGTACTATAAGGATTCCAGAATTCCACGGCTTCACCTGAAGCTGTATAGAAGCGT
>NZ_JCAJRU010000306.1:0-4950 GCF_059447605.1 Paenibacillus sp. N119s
CTCCCCTATACTGGCCTGCGCCCTGACAATAAAAAAACCAAACTCATATCTATTATGAGTCTGGCTGTCATATTTTTCAAACTTGTTTAAAGGAATCCATCCGGTGGTTCTCTAGTATAGACTGCTTTATAATGCTGTCGTCAGTTGCCTCAGTAAAGAACGACAAAAAAGCCGGAAGCCCTTTAAGCTAAGGACTCCGGCTCTATAATCATGAATTGCTATTAACTTACGCAATACAGCTATAGCTTACTCTGTCACCGTTCCGTAGATCAGCACGGGTGCTTCCGCATGATCCGCAATACGGATGTTCGCGTAGATTTTCTCCATTACTTGGTCCACGTCTTCACGGTTCGCATGGATTGTAACCAGTGAATCGCCTTTTTGAACTGCATCGCCGACTTTTTTGTTTAGCATCAAGCCGACAGCCAGATCGATCTCGGATTCTTTGGTTGCACGACCTGCCCCCAGCAGCATCGCGGCAGTACCAATTTCATCAGCCACGATTTCAGCTACCACACCGTCCTGCTTTGCAGGTACTTCAATAAGATACTGTGCTTGTGGCAGGCGTTCTGGATGATCCACTACAGAAGCGTCGCCTCCCTGGTTCGCAATAAACTCTTTGAATTTCTCCAGTGCTTTGCCGTTACGAATGACCTCTTTGAGCTTCTTTTCAGCGTCTTCGAGAGAATCTGCTTTCCCAGCCAAAAATACCATCTGACTGCCCAAAGCCATACACAGATCTTCCAGATCTTTGGGTCCTTCACCGCGCAGCGTATCAATTGCTTCTTTAACTTCCAGCGAGTTCCCGATAGCTAGCCCCAACGGTTGACTCATGTCAGAAATAACCGCCATGGTCTTACGACCCACATTGTTCCCGATGCTTACCATGGCATGTGCCAGTTCTTTGGCATCTTCTACTGTTTTCATGAATGCGCCCGCACCTGTCTTGACATCCAGTACGATAGCATCAGAGCCGGCAGCAATTTTCTTACTCATAATCGAGCTGGCAATCAGCGGAATCGAATTTACCGTTGCTGTAACATCACGCAAGGCATACAACTTTTTATCCGCAGGTGTCAGGTTGCCGCTTTGTCCGACGACCGCAATTTTGCTGCGATTTACCAAATCCACGAATTCATCCTTGGTGATTTCCACGTGAAAGCCTGCAATGGCCTCCAGCTTGTCGATCGTTCCGCCCGTATGACCCAGGCCGCGACCTGACATTTTGGCCACTGGAATGTCTAAGGCTGCTACAAGCGGAGCCAGTACCAGTGTTGTCGTATCACCCACACCGCCAGTGGAGTGCTTATCGACCTTTACCCCTTCAATCGCGGACAAATCAATCGTATCTCCTGAATGAACCATTGCCATGGTCAAATCAGCACGTTCCCGTTCGTTCATATCTTTGAAGAAAATAGACATCGCCAATGCACTGACCTGATAATCAGGAATTTCACCCTGAGTATAGCCTTGGATAATAAAGTTAATTTCCTCAGTGCTCAGTTCTTTTCCATCACGTTTTTTTTCAATCAAGTCTACCATTCTCATATGTCATTTCTCCTCACTGTGCCTATGATCGTTTACAGGGATACTGCTGTTTCCAGTGCAACTTCCATCATTTCTTTAAACGTGGTTTGCCGTTCTTCTGCTGTTGTTTCTTCACCCGTCAGCAAATGATCGCTCACCGTCAGAATGGTCAGGGCGTTTACGCCAAACTTGGCTGCCAGCGTATATAAAGCCGAAGTTTCCATTTCCACACCCAGCACGCCGTATTCCATCAGCTTTTGGACCACTGATTTGTCATCACGGTAGAAGCTGTCTGAGCTGAATACGTTGCCGACATGCATGTTTAGCCCTTTGGCAACACCGCGATCATAAGCCCCCTTTAAAAGAGGGAAGCTAGCAATCGGTGAGAAATCATAGCCGCCAAAGATATGGCGGTTCATGCCGGAATCTGTACAGGATGCCTGTGCCAAAATGACGTCACGAACATGCACGTGCTCCTTCATTCCACCGCATGTACCCACGCGAAACAAGTTTTTCACCCCGTACTCGCTAATCAGTTCGTTGACATAAATACTGATGGAAGGCAGTCCCATCCCCGTTCCCTGTACAGACAGGCGTTTGCCCTGGTACGTTCCCGTGAATCCGAGCATTCCGCGCACCTCATTGTAGCAGGTCACGTCCTCCAGGTACGTTTCAGCGATAAATTTGGCCCGTAGCGGGTCTCCTGGCAGCAAAATCGTTTCTGCAATCTCTCCAGGTTTGGCTCCAATGTGTACACTCATGTTTTTATTCCTCCGTCCCATTTGTCCATGCTTATAATATTTCTAATCTTCCTGCCTGCACTCTTGCAGCCCTGGATTACTGAAGCTCTGCCAAAAAGCTGGTTCCATGTTCAGGCAGTTTTACACCAAAGTTATCCGCTACAGTCGCTCCAATATCCGCAAACGTCTTACGAACCGCCAGTTCCTTGCCTCCATCTACAAAACGAGGAGAATATGCCAGCAAGGGCACATATTCGCGGGTATGATCCGTTCCACGATAGGTTGGGTCATTCCCATGGTCAGCGGTGATGATCAACAGATCGTCATCGGTCATTTTAGCGAAAACTTCTGGCAGACGGGCATCATAATCGTCCAAGGCTTGACCGTATCCCTGCGGATCACGGCGGTGGCCGTATACAGCATCAAAGTCCACCAAATTCAAGAAGCTTAATCCGGTGAATTCCTCGTCCAGCGTAGCCACCAGCTTATCCATGCCATCCATGTTGGACACTGTACGCACGGCCTTCGTTACACCCTCGCCGTCATAAATGTCAGAGATTTTACCCAAGGCGATTACATCCAGTCCTGCATCCTTCAGTTCATTCATTGTGGTACGACCAAATGGCTTGAGCGCATAGTCATGTCGATTGGACGTACGCGAGAAGTTGCCTGGCTCGCCTACGAACGGACGGGCAATGATGCGACCCAGCATGTACGGATCTTCCAGCGTAATTTTACGGCAGAACTCACAGATCTCGTAGAGCTCCTTCAAAGGTACAACTTCCTCATGAGCAGCAATTTGCAGCACTGAATCCGCTGAGGTATAGATGATGAGTGCGCCAGTTTTCACATGTTCTTCGCCCAGCTCATCAATGATCTCCGTACCGCTGGCTGGCTTGTTGCCAATGACTTTGCGGCCTGTATGCCCCTCAATGCGCTGAATCAGCTCATCTGGAAACCCGTCCGGGAATACACGGAAAGGAACCGCAATATTCAAGCCCATGATTTCCCAGTGACCTGTCATCGTATCCTTGCCATTGGAGGCTTCCTGCATTTTGGTGTAATAAGCAAGTGGCTTATCGGCCGCTGGCACACCTTGTATGGAACGAATGTTGGACAGACCGAGCTTAGCCATATTCGGCATGTTCAGCCCGCCGCGTTCGCGCGCAATATGACCAAGTGTATCTACATCATAATCATCAAACTGGGCAGCATCCGGTGCTTCGCCAATACCAACCGAGTCCATAACGACCAAGTGAATCCGTTTAAATTTAGACATCATAAAAATCCTTTCCTAATTCGCTGTTTTTTTTACAAAAACAACCCTGCAATCGTTGCGGACAGCACGCTAACCAGCGTCGCCCCGTACAACAGCTTCAGACCAAAACGGGCCACTACATTTCCCTGTTTTTCATGCAGACCCTTCACAGCCCCGGAAATGATACCGATGGATGAGAAGTTTGCAAAAGATACGAGGAATACCGATACGATCCCGACCGTACGCTCGGACAAGCCTGTTTGCTTGGTCAGATCCAGCATGGCTACAAATTCGTTGGATACGAGCTTGGTAGCCATAATACTGCCCGCCTGCACGGCCTCGTTCCACGGAATCCCCATAACAAAGGCGAACGGTGCAAACACATAGCCCAGCAGCGCCTGAAAGCTGATTCCAAACAACCAGGAGAAAATGCCGTTAACCATGGCAATCAGCGCCACAAAACCGATCAGCATCGCAGCTACCGTAATAGCAACCTTGAAACCGTCCATAATATACTCCCCGAGCATTTCGAAAAAGGACTGCTTTTCTTCCTCTTGAACCTCCAGTAAATCGTCTTCCTTCTCAATCTTGTACGGATTAATAATGGAGGCGATAATAAAGCCGCCGAACAGGTTCAGCACCAATGCGGTAACCACATATTTGGGGTCCAGCATTTGCATGTAAGCTCCCACAATCGACATGGATACGGTAGACATCGCAGATGCACACAACGTATACAGCCGATGTTGCGGCAGCAGACCAATTTGCTTTTTGACGGAAATAAATACTTCGGATTGACCCAGGATAGCCGAAGCTACAGCGTTGTAGGATTCCAGTTTACCCATTCCGTTTACTTTGCTCAAGACAAGCCCGATATATTTAATAATGAAAGGCAGCACTTTTACATATTGTAAAATCCCGATCAATGCGGAAATGAACACAATCGGCAGCAGTACTCCGATAAAGAACGGTGCTGCCCCTTCATTGGCAATTCCACCAAATACAAAGTTGATTCCTTCGCTTGCATATCCCAAGAGACTGTTGAACCCAGCTGCAAAGCCCTTGACCAAAAATTCACCAATCCCTGTGTTCAGCAATACAAACGCTAGCGCCGCCTGCAAGACAACCATAACCACCAGTGGACGATACCTGATTTTACGTTTGTCACTACTGGCAACGTAAGTAAGTGCAAATACAACGAGCAATCCCACCAGCGCGATTACATATTTCATTTCAATTCCTCCTCATTACATTAAGCGCTTACATTGACCATAAAAAGAATGCGCCCCAAAGAGGCATTCTTTTTTTTATTTTCCCAAATCCGCAGGTCGAAAAGCACCCGGCAGTAACTGCTCCATCGTCCACTCTTCCGTATTGCCATGAAGGTTTGTCAGATAAATTTTGGTATCTTGATGAGCAAATTCG
>NZ_JCAJRU010000307.1:0-4944 GCF_059447605.1 Paenibacillus sp. N119s
AAAACAAAAAAGGACCTGACATTTAGTCAGGCACCCTTTCTTTATACACCATTTGTTGGCAGTACGTTATAATGCTTCCGATGTTGTCGGCTGCTCATAAACAACAACGGACTGACTCTCAGGCTCCCATTTAACATTCGCTCCTAGCGCCTCTCCGATTACCCTTACAGGTACCATTGTGGTTCCGTCCTCTATGGATGCTGGCTGCTCGATAGAATACGGCTGGCCGTTAATATATGCTTTGGCACTATTTACGAATAATTGGACGGACACACCGTTACGTGTAACAGTAACTGCCTTTTCCTTTGGATCCCAGGAAACCTTGGCATCCAAAGCCTCTGAAGCTGTTCGGAACGGTATAAGCGTGGTACCATTCCGGTTAATCGGTTCGGCATTGTACTTTTTACCATTTACAAACAGCTTCATACCTGATGACCGTCCAGCCTTCTTCGAGAATACATCCAGCTTTTTATAGCTTTCCAGATTGGACACATCAGCCAATACTGCCTCCTCCTGCATGTAAACGGCATCTGTTACATTTCCGTTTTCAGCCAGTAGCTCAGCAGCCTTGGTTAAAGCTTTGTCAGAATTGCGGATCAATTCAAGTTCAGTTACCTGCTCCGGAGTCAAACGTTCCGGATATTTGGTAAGCAGCAGATTCGCAATAACCGCTCCTGCCGGCTTATCTTTTGTATTTTCTACTGCATGAAGCAGACCATTATACCCGTTGTGTCCCTTGCGATCATGATGATCTTTGGGCTCAACATATGTATCGTCCGTTACTGCAACAGGGCTATTCTTTTTGATTTCATCGTGTTTTTCTTTTTTACTGCTCTCTTCATTCCGGTCTTTGTCAGACATCTTTGCTTCCTGTTTGTTCTCATGATCCTTTCCATGCCCCTGTTTGGCTTCAGCGACTCCCGCTGTCAGTCCCAGGACCAGTATACAAGCTAATAAAGTTGTCCATGTGTTTCTCATGATGCGATTCCTCCTTGTAGTTAAAGACCAGGTTGATTTGTAACCTACATATATTAACGGCTTCTACAAGCTAAATATGAAGTCCTTTTTAACTAGTGTTGCATTAGTAGAGGCTGTTGGCTAATCCATTACAATAAATTTTATTATGCTCGGATCTATTTCCACAGTATAATGGAAAATGCACATGCATTTTATAGATTAATCTTTACATTCGCATCCTAGAAAGAAGAGGAGACAGACATGTTCGGCACCATTCTTTTAGACGTTGTTTTACCTATTTTTGTTCTAATTGGTTTTGGTTGTATCATGCAATATTTTTTCCGGCTGGATTTGTATACCTTAGCTAAAATCAATTTTTACTATATCACCCCTGCAGTTGTGTTTATTGGTCTTTATCACTCTGAAATTTCTTTAATTCTCATGGGTGAGGTTTCACTTTTTTATGCTCTTTACATAGCTATTTTGTACGTAATCAGCACTATCGTTGCCAGATCTCTGAAATACAGCCCCGGCATGCGTGGGGCTTTTACAAACAGTGTAATGTTGGATAATTCAGGGAATTATGGTCTGCCAATTAATCAGTTGGTGTTTAAAGGCGATCCTCTAGCCATATCCGTCCAGGCTCTGATTATGACCTTTCAAAGCTTTGTTACATTCACATACGGTACCTTTGTTGTACAAAATGGCAAGGCCAATACACGCAGAATTTTAATTAATTTTTTGAAAATGCCTGTACCCTATGCGCTTGTGCTAGGCTTGCTTCTAAATCTACTACACAGTCCATTGCCTAATTTACTGGCTGAGCCTTTAAATTATATTAGCCATTCGATGGTCGCAGTGGCTCTGCTTACTTTGGGAGCGCAAATTGTGCAGTACCCTTTCCATTTGCGTCGGACAGCCGTGTACATCAGTATGGTATTACGCCTGATTGCGGGTCCTATAGTTGGTTTTATGCTCGTGTTTTTCCTGGGTCTGAAAGGAATTCCCGCTCAAGCACTGCTCATTGCATCAGGTATGCCTACTGGCGTTAACACAAGTATTTTGGCAGAAGAGTATAAAAATGAACCCGATTTTGCGGCTCAGACCGTATTGCTTTCTACGATTGTGAATGTCATTACGATGACACTGTTAATTTCAGTATCCCGCCATCTTACTTGAGGTTTATGATCAATATAAGAATTAGATTTATGCGCTTGTGTTTAAGGACATAAGCGTTTCTTTTTAAATAAAACTAGAACGTACGTTCTGCTGATATCTTTTTTCTGTTTAAGGTGGTGTGTTTGTGTTCTGGAGATGGTATGCGAGAAGGAGTTTTTCATTATTATGAATTTTTCATATAGTGAAATAATCATTTTTTTAAAACTTTAACCCCCTACTCTTTCTGTTTTCAACTAAAACTTGCTTTATTTTCAGAAAAAACTGAGGAGAACTAAATCTCAAAAAATAAAGCCAACTCGCTCATTAGAGCGGCTGACTTAAGATTATTTTTATGAGGATGGATCTAGGGCTCAATTCCCCATTGCTTGATCCCAGACAGGTAAGCGGTTATTTTAGTAGAATCTTGTAAGCTGCTTGCTGTAGGATTAAAGGAATAATCATCAGTTTGAGTATAACTGCTCCAATCCGCTTTGGATATCCGCGTTTGTAGCTCGACACTTTGACCAGGCTCTAAAGAACTCGCTGCCGACTTAAAACCAATTTCTACATAGGAATCTGCACCTGGCTTCGCATTGGTTAATGTTCTGAAGTTAGCAATCACATTCTCTGTACCGATGCTTGACCAATCCGTAAAGAAGTTCTGTGATTTCTCCCCGTTAATGGTGTAATAATAGCGCAATGTTACGTCTGCTAGGGAAACGGGCGAGCTTCCTGTATTGGTTATTTTAAACTTGGAACTGATCATATTACTTGTTGCTGATACATTTCCATTAAAGGATTGCACCTTCAGGACGCCCTCACCTGTTCCCGGCTCACTTGGCGTATCCCCCTTCACCGTAATCGTGAACAACGCATCATTGCCTGTACTAAAATGGAAGTTGAGCGTTGTCTCTCCTTTAGGAAGTTTAGATAAATACTTGTTGGTGAGAACGACTGTGTCTTCATTGACTGTATAATCTTCACCCTTGCTCAGTGTGATGCTCCCCTGCTTGATCGCATCTAGAGTATTACCGTTAAGTGTAAGTTTGACAGTAATATAGCTATTGCTGTGATCCATTCCATAAGTTGCAGCCGTCGGTGTAATACTTGCTTGCCCAGTCGATGGCTGATCCCCCCCTACACGATCTGCCACCAGAATGCCGCGCCCATTCGTTCCCAGATAAGCCCTTCCGTAAACCCGAGGATCTCCAATAATTGTAGTCACACGAGCATACTGATGCTTGTCATCATTTATGCGCACCCAGTTTGCGCCAGCATCGTCCGAACGATAAAATCCACGCGTGCCGTCCATTTTACCAACGATAAATACTGCTGCATTTGTACGATTGGGTGCTGCTTTGCCAAAGCCTACAAAATCCGCCTCCTGCACATTTTCAAGCTTGGTGAATGTAACACCTGAATCCTTGGAATGCCATAAACCATATGGCCCTCCGTCCTCGGAGCCTCCGGCAAACCATACATCTCCTTCCACTCCTCGTACAGCACCAATATCTGCGTTCCCTGCACTTGGTAACCCAGTAGTTGTGGATGCGGTGAAGGATACACCTCCATCAACACTTACATATATTCTTCCAGCAGAAAACGCGTAATATTTGTTAGGATTTACTCGGTCAGAGGCGATTTTTGCATTGGCTGGAATCCCCGTGCTTGCTGTCCATGAATTGCCCCCGGTTTTGGAATAAAACACACCTTTGTCTGATGTACTCCACAGCAATCCATTACCATTTGCCGCTACAGCGATACTGCCTCCCCCTACTGTACCTGAAGGCTCGCTATTCGCTTTGTACCAGTTCGCTCCGCCATCATTGGATAATCCGATGGATTTGGCATTTGGATCTTTTTTATAGTCCGCTTTACCCACCCGGGCCATAAAAGAAGGATTCAACTCGGCATAATCAATGCTTTCACTACTTGTAAAGGTTGGATTATCCAGCATTTTAGCAGGAGCCTTGAACAGATCATCATGTCTGAATCCAGAGACATCCCCTACTGCACTCACCAGAGGAGCTCCAGTAGGAGGGCTTACCAGATCCAAAATCGCCGTTTCCTCGACTCCTTTAGCGGCTACCGAAATATCTAGCTTCTCTCCCTTGTCCCAATCAGTTAGATTATTAGAGCCATAAATCGTAGCTCCTGTTCCATACAGCATATGATCTGAATTAAATGGATCTATCTCCAGATCTCCAATCATCCAGCCCAGCTTGGGCGATACTTCCGGCGGAGCAGGATTGGTATTGAAAGTCAGCCAAGGCGCAGCGGATATATCCAAATTGTACTTCAGCTTGCGAGTCGGATAACCATCAAATTCCCAAATAGGGCTCCAGGTTGCCCCACTATCTGTACTGCGGTAAATCGTTTCATCCGGCCACCAGGCATTTAAGGTTGCAACCAAAAGAGTACCGGGCTTCTGGGCATCCACCGTCAGTCCACCATACCCAAAATGATTGTCCGCGCTGCTACTGGCAACGGGACTAATGTTAGTCCATTGTCCACTAGCTGTATTCAATTTCCACAGTTCACCCTTGGTTCCATCATACGGTCCAGCTCCATCACTATATGAAATATACAGATTGTCATCTGACGATAGTACGCCGTGATGTGGCAAATAGCCTGTAGGCTGTCCCGCTATAGCGGACCAGGTTGTCCCGCCATCTGTACTGCGGTAGACGCTTTGCTTTTTATCCGCCACACCCACATAGATGGTTTGAGTTGCTTTACTGGAGGAGCCTGTTTTTTTGTCAAAGGTAATCCAGGCTAAACCAACAATGTCACTGGTATATTCATTGGAGGGGTCCTGTACATACGTCC
>NZ_JCAJRU010000308.1:0-4922 GCF_059447605.1 Paenibacillus sp. N119s
AGACGAATGAGCGTATTGGCATCATCTTTCTGACAGCCAAGGTACAGGAACAGGATAAGGTGTATGCCTTGTCTGTAGGAGCTGACGATCATGTGAGCAAGCCTTTCAGCCCGACAGAGCTGATTGCCCGTATTCAATCGCTATTGCGCCGTGTGAACGTACATCGTGAAACAGCAGCTAAGGTGTCCTTTCAGTCCGGTCCGTTCACGCTGGATTTGATAGCTAAGCAATTTAAGAAAAACGGGCAGCTGATCGAGCTGACACCGACAGAGTTTTCTCTGATTCAGTTTTTTCTGGAAAAAGAAAATACACCGCTCAGCCGTGATGTTCTACTTGACCACGTATGGGGCAAGGAATATATGGGCGATCCGAAAATTGTAGATGTGAATATCCGACGTCTGCGGCAGAAAATTGAAAACAATCCTTCCGAGCCGGCTTTTTTACAAACTGTGTGGGGACATGGATATAAATGGAAGGGTCAGTCTCAATGATCAAAAGGGGGATTGGCCGACAGATTGTGCTTCACTATTTTTTTGTAGTGTTCCTGGCGCTTCTGTTAGTAGAAGTCATATTTATGTTTGCACTCCGGTCATATTATTATGACACCATTTATAAAAAGATCGAAAACCGCATTCAAACGGTAAGTGAATTTGCATCCAAATTCAAGGAGTCCGAGCAATCATTACAATCGTATTTGTTAGATTTTTCTCTGCCCAAAACCGAACTACAAGTGCTTGATGAACAGGGGAATGTAATTGATAACTCGACAAATTTTGCTTCAGATCTAAATGTGCAAACAAGTGATGTGACACAAGCCTTAGCTGGAGATACAGGTAAATGGATCGGAAAGCAACCCAGTACTGGGCAGCAGGTGATGGCGGTATCTCAAAAGCTGGACAATATCGTCGGAGATCAGGTGTATATTATCCGGTATACGACTTCGCTGGAATTAGTAAATGACAAGTTGTTCATTATTACACTATTTTCAGTGGGAGTCATGGCAGCTGTACTGATCATTGTATTTGTAGTGAGTACAGGGCTTGCCAACTCTATTGTCAGACCGATTAACAATATTCGCGACGTATCTGCTCAGATGGCCCAGGGGCGATTTGATGCACGTATCAAAGGCGACTATCGTTATGAGCTGGGAGAACTGGCATCGACGTTAAACTACATGGCCCAGGAGATTGTCAGAACCAATCAGATCAAGGATGATTTCATTTCTTCCATTTCACATGAGCTGCGTACGCCGCTTACTTCCATTAAGGGCTGGAGTGAAACATTGAATTCTGGCGGGTATGACCCGGAAGAGACAAAAATCGGAATGCAGATTATTTCCAAGGAAACGGATCGCCTAATTGGCTTGGTAGAGGAAATTCTCGATTTTTCCAAACTGGAGCAAAATGCCATGAAGCTTGTAATGGGAACAGTTGATCTTCGAGAACTTTTACAGGAAATTATGCTGAACGTATGGGCCAAGGCAGAAATGAAGCAAATTAAGCTCCAGCTGGATTCCGAGGAAGCGGCTTATCTCGTTCATGGAGACGGTAACCGTCTAAAACAGGTATTTTTGAACATTGTGGATAATGCCATCAAATTTTCGCATGAGAGCTCGATTATATATCTGTCTCTTCAACGGATCAAGGGCAATATCGAGGTATCGGTGCAGGATACAGGGATTGGAATTAGTGAAGAAAACCTTGCCAGAGTCAGAGATCGCTTTTTCCAAGTAGACCACCAAAATGGGGGAACTGGTCTGGGTCTGGCTATCTCGCAACAGTTTGTTGAGCGACACCATGGTCAGATGCTTATCAGAAGTGAACTGGGCGCTGGGACTACCATTACAGTTTCATTGCCAGCTTTGCAAGCAGAGTCATCTGTAGAACCACCACAGCTTCCGGAAGGGCAGATTTAAAGCCAAATGTAAGATAGCAAATATAAAAACAGCCAGTCCTCACTAAACAGAGGGCTGGCTGTTTGAACTTTAGGGAAGAGTTATGAAGTAAAGCCTTCCGCACGTAAGCGCGTGTTACGCTCGTAGACTTCTTTTAGCAAACGAGTAGTTTGCGGCCGTACTGCCATTTTCCCAAATACTGTCTCATTGGGTCCGATTACCACAATTTCGCTCGGATTACCTTTAATCACTGCGCCATCACGAATCACAGCACCTTCACCGATGATTGCGTGCTCGATATGCACATTGCGCCCAATACGTGTGTCAGGCATAACGATACTTTCCTTGATGGTTGAGCCTTTTCCCACTTCGACGCCACTAAACACGACGGAGCGCTCAATTTGACCTTCGACTTGGCAGGAATCATGCAGGAGGCTACCCAATGTTTGCATTTTACGACCAGGCACCTTTTGCGCGCTCAGCCTTGTGCGGCGTTCACGTGTATACATCGGCCAATCTTGACGCTGAAGGTCAATTGCGCAATTTTCCTTCAGTAAGTCCATGTGGGAGTCCCATAGGCTTTTAACTGTACCTACGTCCTTCCAGTAGCCCTGGAATTCATAAACGTATAAAGATTCTTGATCCGCCAGCATTTTAGGTATAATATCTTTGCCAAAATCATGACTGGATTGAGGGTCCTGTGCGTCTTCCAACAGGTAATTTCTTAAGTAATCCCATTTGAAAAGGTAAATCCCCATAGAGGCCAAATTGCTTTCCGGTTTTTCCGGTTTCTCAGCAAATTCGGTGACGCGCAGATCCTCATCGGCGCTCATAACACCAAAACGGTGTGCTTCATCCCAAGGAACCTCCATAACAGAAATGGTTGCTGCAGCCCCCTTTTCTTTATGATAGTTCAGCATCTCGCGATAATTCATATAGTAAATATGGTCACCGGATAAAATAAGCACATGCTCTGGATTTTGGCTGTCAATATATTCGATATTCTTATGAATAGCATCTGCCGTTCCTAAGTATTCAGCGTTACCTGTATTATAAGAAGGAAGCAGGGTGATTCCTTTGTCATCCGTTTTTGTAAGACCCCACGGAGTTCCATCCCCAATATGTTCGTGCAAGGATTCCGCCTCATATTGCGTCAGTACACCTACAGTATCAATGTTTGAATTTACGCAATTACTGAGAGGAAAATCGATGATTCGGTAATGACCGCCAAAAGGTACGGCGGGTTTTGCAATCGTTGAAGTAAGGGGAGCAAGACGGCGTCCCTCTCCGCCTGCCAGCAGCATGGCAATGCATTCTTTATTAAACATTTCGTTTCCCTCCCGGTTTAGTTGTCTGTTGTAGTACATACATAAACGGTATGGGGTACTCTTGAAACCATCAGGTATATAAGATTCCCCAAAAACTAAGGTTTATTTTTTTCCTAGTCATTTTTCTGTTCATTGTGGCTAGAATGGGGTAATAACTCAGGTCAGCTTTGACCCAAAAGCGAATGCATTACCGATTCATACATTTTTACTTACAAACATAAAGGGGTGGTGACGTGATGACAGACCAAACTCTTCCGCAACAGACGATATCATCGGAAGATATTTATTTGTTTCATGAAGGAACGCTTTATCATAGCTACCGATCTTTGGGTTCCCACCTTACTGTGGAGAACGGAGAACAGGGCGTTCGTTTTACGGTCTGGGCTCCTCATGCTCTCCATGTCGGGCTTGCTACAGATCGCAACAACTGGAATGGGGAACAAGATTCCTTATATAGGGTTCCCAAATCCGGTTTTTGGAGTCGTTTTTTTCCGGGGATATCCCAAGGAACATTTTACAAATACGACATTACAGGCCCAAATGGTGAACGATTTCTAAAGGCAGATCCTTACGCTGTACGTGCTGAAGTGAGACCGGCAACGGCTTCAGTGGTAGCTTCACTGGATGGTTATGTATGGAACGATTCGGCTTGGCGCCGCAAACGTAGAGCACCTTATGGTAAGCCTCTACATATATACGAGCTTCATTTAGGCACTTGGAAGCAAAAAGCAGACGGTACGTTTTATACATACAGGGAGATGGCTGAGCTTCTCGTGCCTTATGTGACTGATATGGGGTATACACATATTGAGTTGATGCCGCTGAGTGAGCATCCGTATGACCTGTCATGGGGCTACCAGCTCACCGGGTATTTTGCACTCACAAGCCGTTACGGTGAACCGCATGATTTTATGTATTTGGTAGATCGTTGTCATCAGGCGGGAATTGGAGTGATTATGGACTGGGTTCCGGCTCATTTTGCCAAGGATGCTCATGGCTTGAGACGATTTGACGGCTCACCGCTGTTCGAATATGCAGACCCGCTCCTTGCGGAAAAGCCGGGTTGGGGAACCCTAACATTCGATTACAGCAA
This sequence comes from Paenibacillus sp. N119s, assembly GCF_059447605.1. Classification (NCBI taxonomy): domain Bacteria; kingdom Bacillati; phylum Bacillota; class Bacilli; order Caryophanales; family Paenibacillaceae; genus Paenibacillus; species Paenibacillus sp. N119s. The sequence goes on from NZ_JCAJRU010000308.1 coordinate 4,316, forward strand.
GCCAGAAGTACGTTCTTTTCTGATCTCCAATGCATTGTTCTGGATGGATGTGTACCACATTGACGGTCTGCGTGTGGATGCAGTGACGAGTATGTTGCGGCTGGATTTTGAAAAGCAGGAAGGACAATATTGTCTCAACTCCAAGGGAGGGATTGAAAATGAAGAGGCTATTGCCTTCCTTCAACAGCTGAATGAGACGGTATTTCGCTATTATCCATATGCACTCATGATGGCAGAGGAGTCGAGCGCTTGGCCGATGGTGACCTCCTCAGTAAGCGATGGAGGGCTGGGTTTTAATTACAAATGGAATATGGGTTGGATGAACGATACACTCGATTATATGGAAACAGAGTTTCATCAACGACCCGAGCGCCATAATTTGCTGACATTTCCCATAGCCTATGCGTACAGCGAGAATTTTACACTGCCATTGTCGCATGATGAGGTTGTTCATGGTAAAAAGTCACTGCTTGATAAAATGCCCGGCACTTATGAGCAAAAATTTGCTGGACTACGGGCGCTTCTTGGCTACCAAATGACCTCACCAGGTAAAAAACTCTTATTTATGGGAGGGGAGTTTGGCCAATTTATTGAATGGAAGGATGAA
>NZ_JCAJRU010000309.1:0-4854 GCF_059447605.1 Paenibacillus sp. N119s
AATAAAATAAGGTAGATCGCAAGCAGCGCACGCCCCAGCACAGGGTGAGAGCTTACCATCGCCTGCATCAGATCCTGATCGGGAAAACGACGTTTGATTTTCAACATCGCCCAGATCGGCAAGCATAGCACGATAGCCGCAATTACACAGGTCCAGTAGGCATGCTGGTTCGCGTAATCTGCTGCCTGCGCCGGAGCATGTATAAGGGTTATTCCGCTCTCCATCAATACACCAAGCAGCACAATTTGTCTGGTTGTGAACTGTTTCATGCAGGTACATCCTCCTTTTGCCCGCAGGCATCCATTACACGATTTACAACGTAGAGGGGAGCCACATATCAATGAAACGAGCCACCCATGTAGCCACATAAATACTGCTCTTTGTCGATGTGCCGTAAATCCAGATACCAATGCTAATAACATACAATACGCGGGAGACCCAGCGATTGACGGCGGGTGCATCGCTAATACTTTTACGGTCAACCAGATACATAAAGAGCATAGCCAGCAATAAAGGCCATAGAAATACTTTATTCATTCTGGATTCGCTCCTTTTTGTACCCGAACGGTTTGGTGACCGCGCCGATATTCTCAATATGCACGACCGGATCTATGGTGATTTCCACCTTGGGATAGAGTTGATCCCATTGAGGTTTAATCCGTTTCCATTCCTCCGGGTGACTTGTAATAATGGCCCTGCCCAAGCCAAGTACATCTGAATGATACTTTTGCTGAATCACATGGACAGCCGCTCCCAGTTCCCTCTTGATCTCCTCAACTGTCTGCTGCTCCAGCCACTTCAAATTCTCTTCGTTGGAAATATCAAAATCCGTCTCATTTTCCTTCACATTCCCATTACAGTCCAGTCGAACGGTCATTGCAATCTCATTCCCCTGAATATGGGGTTTAATATGGACTCTATTTTCAATGAGATGGACAGATATGTAACCTTTACCCTTGGGAGGAGTGACAAATATCTCTGTCTCCTTGGCTTGCTCCATACCCAACAGCAGAAAGCGACTGAGGTGGTTATCAATAATCCCTGTTACCCTATCTTGGCGAAAGACAGCCAGTCCATCGATCTGAATATTTGTCTTCCTGTCTTTAAGGCTAGCTGGTCCATTCTTCACCAGAGACATTACTGGCACCACTGGATCAATGCCATCCAGCAGAATGGAATTCATCAGCAGCTTCACGGAACGAGGTTCTTTCATATAGGAAAAGTTGAGCTCACGTATCATTTCCGCTGGATATTGCTCAATCGGAGCATCTGCCTGAAGCATCTCCATCGCTGATCCCTTCGTGATAACAATCAGAGAAGACAGACGGTTTTGTGGAATCCGTGCAATAACATCCATCATTTTGCTAATTCCTTCTCGTGCCAACGCCTCGCCGAACAGCAACACCCGTCGATGAGAATAATTCAGCGTCCGCGATACCTCCCGTTGTTCCTCGGCGATTGCCCCCCGAAAGCTTGGACCTGTTTTAGACTCCAGGTAGTAGGACTTCGTACCTCTGGTACCTCCCCCTCCTCCTGTGCTGCCCGAAGAACCGAGCTGTCCAGGCAGAGCAATTTGCATCGTGATCCGGTATTGATCGCCTTCCTTATCCAGCCCAGTACCCATAACAAAAGCCACATCATTCACTTCACGGCGATCCCAACATCCTCCCAGAAGAACAGAACAAAGCAGCAGACAACAGAGCACAGCCACTTTACGCATTTGTTGTGTAATTGATGTGGGCTTCATCACCATCCCTCCTCGGCTTCAGGCGATCCATTCATCTTTTTCTTCTCTCGTTTGTTGTTGTCCCTACCAATCCAGGAAGGGCGTTTGACCATTTTCCACCAAGGCGCACGGATGATGATATCCTTCTGATCCGTATGGTTATACGGGCTATACCCACTCATATAAGGAACGCCAAACGATGTTAGCTTGGTTAAGTGCGTAGCAATCAGTGTTGTCGCAATAATGATGCCAAACAATCCAAATAAACCGGCCATCAGCATGATTGGAAACCGCAGCAGACGAACCGTGATGGCGAAATTAAAACGCGGTATGGTAAACGACGCAATACCTGTGAGCGACACAACAATGACTATGGGCGCCGATACGATCCCAGCCTGTACTGCGGCCTGCCCAATAACGAGCGCGCCGAGGATACTGACGGCCTGACCGACCGTTTTGGGGAGACGAATCCCTGCTTCCCGCAATGCTTCAAAAGAAACCTCCATCATCAACGCTTCCACTAGAGCCGGAAAAGGGATGGATTCACGAGCCGCCGCAATACTCAATATGAGTGTCGTCGGTAGCATATCCTGATGATAGGTCGTCACCGCTACATATAATGCAGGCAGAAAAAGAGCCATGAAGAGAAAAAGAAAACGAATCCAGCGCACCATATTACTGATGAAAAAGCGTTCGTAATAATCTTCGCTCGCTTGCATCATCTGCCACATCGTGACTGGTCCTATCAGGGCAAAAGGCGTTCCATCCACAAAAATGGCAAAACGTCCTTCCAGTAATTGCGCGGTGACGGTATCCGGACGTTCCGTGTATTCCATTTGCGGAAACGGCGAGAACGGATGATCCTCAATCAACTCCTCGATATATCCAGTCTCCAGAACACCATCAATTTTAATATCGCTGAGGCGTTTTTTAACATCCTCCACCATCTTCGGATCTATAATCCCTTCGATATAGGTAAGGACAACGCTCGTTTGCGTTTCTTTTCCGATGGTCATGCTGTACATTTTGAGCTTGGAGGTCTTCAACTTGAATCGTAGCAGTGCCGTATTCACGCGAAGCGTCTCAGTGAAACCCTCACGCGGCCCGCGAATAACCGCTTCCGTCTGCGGTTCCTCCACGCCACGGCGGACGCCCCCCTTGGCGCTGAAAATATACGCACGAGCCGTGCCGTCTACGAACAGAGCGGCATTGCCATCCAGAATCGCTGCTGATACCATCTTCCATTCGTCCATCGTTTTGGTCTGGGACATGGATATACGAGTCTCATCCAGCGGCTCCAATTTGCCGTTGACTTCAGGGTCCTTGAGCATCATGCCCAAGATGACGGGCCGCAGGATATGATCCTGCAAATCCTCTGATTTTACCGTACCTTCGAAATAGGCCAATAGCCCTTTTCGCTCAGGAGAAATCATGAGCTCTCGGTAGACAATATCAGAGCATTCCTTGAAAATATCACGCAATGCAACCAAATTGTCTTCCAGACTGCTGCGCAGCGGCTCTTCCATCCATGAAGACTCAGGCTGCCCTTGGGGTACACGAGAATTTCGTGGTTTGCGATTAGCGGCTGGAATCGCTCTCCGGCTCCACGGTAACTTTGGCAACTTGGGAAAGCGTCCTTTCTTCATTCTTATTCCTCCCTTTACGAATGAACCGAACACGTAATATGACCTATAGGATGTACCAGCCTGCAAAGGATTATGTATCCAATGCGCTCATCAACTTGAATGCATAACAAAAAGACCCTGCAATGATGCAGAGCCTCTGAAAGCTGATTATAATTCGGACATGAGTGATTAAAAGAATAATTAGTCTCCCCAATAGTCCTCGGGATGGTATTCAATCTTAGAACCGGCTTCGAACGTAAGCTCACCGATCTGACCATGATACTGCACACTTTCAGGGGTCACGTAATACCAGTGCTTTACTACGGGTCCACCATCTGCCGGCGTTACAAAACGAAATACGTTCAGTTCCTCGCTGAAACGCACAATCGCCTCTGCCGCCTCGCGCGGCAACTCTTGAAGCGTGAAGCAAAACACGCCGTCTGCCAATTCCAAATGACAATCGAAATGCTGCTTACGGCTGTCAGCAAAGCTGCGCCCTGTAACGGCATGCTTGATCAGCCATGTTTCCTGCTGCGCCATTGTGCGCACCTCCTTTTAGGGCAAATCAATCAGCATATAAAAGACAGCATCCTCTGCATTCAATGATAGCTTCGGTTCTTCCTCTATACGTGCAGAATCGCGCCCTTGCAGAATATGTTCACCATTCACACGCAGCGAGCCCTCAATGACGAACAAGAACACGCGCCGACCCTCGGCCTGTGTGAATTCGACTTGTTCGTCTGGTTGAAGCTTGCTTAAATAAATCGTTAAATCCTGATTGATTGCAGCTATTTCGCCCTCCGTGCCTGGTACACGCTTTCCAGCAACGACAGGCAGAAGCTGACCATGCAGACGCTCAGGATTGAACGCTGTAGTCTCGTAGGACGGTTCCAGTCCTCTTGTATGCGGGCTAAACCACAATTGCAGCAGATTGACATCCTCGGTTTGCGAAGCATTGTGCTCCGTATGAATGATGCCATGGCCTGCTGACATTCGCTGGATGCCTCCAAAACGGGTCACCGCCACATGCCCACGGTTGTCTTCATGGCGCAGCTCCCCAGACAGCACAATGGAGACAATCTCCATATCACTGTGCGGATGCGCTCCAAAGCCCCGACCTGGTGCAATGACATCGTCATTGCAGACACGCATAGGACCAAACGCTGTATTGTTCTCATCCTGATACTCCGCGAATGAAAAGCTGTGACTCCCCCGCAGCCATCCCTTATCGAAGCTGAACCGGGAAGACGCCGGATATATTGTAAACATAATAGCCCTCCTTCAGGATGAACAATGAGATCCAAATCCCTCTCATTGTACCTGAGCCCAAGCGATAAGGCTACGTTTCTGTCTGAGTGGTAATCTCATCTATAAAAGACTGCAAGGTACTGGTCACGAAGGCTTCCTTACGGCGGATAAACACCGTTGTCACTTCATTGTAAGGCTCTGGGATGGCATGACCGCACACCAGACCTTGAGCCACCAGCCCGCTGATCGAGGATT
>NZ_JCAJRU010000310.1:0-4845 GCF_059447605.1 Paenibacillus sp. N119s
CGAATGATGGAGCAGGTAAACAAGGATGAGAAGCTGTCGCAAGCACTCCTGACACCAGAGCAGTCGCTTCAGATGATGACAGAGCACAGCCTGCTGGTTGTGGTGGATACGCACAAGGCCTCAATGACGATTGAGCCGCGTCTGGTGCAGACGGCCAGCCGGGTGGTGGTTGTGGATCATCATCGTCGAGGCGAGGAATTTATTAATGACTCTGTTCTGATCTATTTGGAACCGTATGCGTCATCAGCCTGTGAACTGGTGACCGAGCTGTTGCAGTATATTCATGAGAAGGTCCAGCTGACACCGCTGGAGGCAACATCACTGCTGGCGGGGATCACGGTCGATACCAAGCATTTCTCCCTGCATACAGGCTCACGTACGTTCGAGGCTGCTGGTTTCTTAAGACGTAGCGGAGCAGATACAGTCATGATCCAGCGCATGTTAAAAGAGGACCTGGATGAATATATTGCTAAGGCGGAAATTATTAAGCATGCTAAAATGATATATGGGCATATCGCCCTAGCGGTGACCGAGCCCGGGCAGAAAATACCGCAGCTCCTGATTGCTCAGGTGGCGGATTCATTGCTCAATATGACGGACGTACTGGCCTCCTTTGTGGTCAGTGAACGTCCTGACGGCCTGGTGGGGATCAGTGCCCGTTCACTCGGGCGCATGAACGTACAGGTCGTCATGGAACGGCTAGGCGGCGGAGGACATCTGACGAATGCGGCGGTTCAGCTGGATTGCTCGCTGGAGGAAGCGAGGCGCAGAGTGGTCGACGTACTGGCCGAAATTGATGGGGAAGAGGGGTTATTTGAATGAAGGTAATATTCATTAAAGATATGAAGGGCCAAGGTAAAAAGGGGCAGGTTAAGGAAGTATCCGACGGTTATGCAGCGAATTTTCTGTTGCCGCGTGGTATTGCCCGTCCAGCAACGGAAGGGAATATGAAGACGCTGGAAAACCAAAATGCTGCTGAGGAAAAACGCAAGCAAGAGGAAAAGGAAGAGGCACAAGTACTCGGCAAAAAGCTGGAAGAGACTACAATTCAGCTCAAAGCAAAGGCTGGAGAAGGCGGACGGCTGTTCGGCGCGATTACAAGCAAGCAAATCGCAGAGGCTGTTGCTAAAACGGGTATCAAACTGGATAAACGCAAAATCGAGCTGGAAGAACCGATCCGTACGCTCGGCGTGACTCAAATGACCGTCAAGCTTCATCCTGAGGTCAAGGCTACGCTGAAAGTACAGGTGATTGAAGAATAATTATGGGCGGCGAATTTTTTGATCGGATTCCTCCGCAAAATCTGGAGGCTGAACAGGCGGTTATCGGGTCTATTTTGCTCCAGTCTGAAGCACTGATTACCGCAATGGAGCGCGTGCAGACCGAGGACTTTTACGATAAAGCTCATCAGATGATTTACGAAGCAATGATTGAGCTGGGTGAATCCGGGCAGCCGATTGACTTAGTTACGCTGACCTCAAAAATTCAAGACAAAGGTCAGTTGGAGGATATCGGCGGTGTCAGTTATCTGGCGAAGCTAGCTCATGGGGTGCCGACAGCGGCTAACGTGGATTACTATGCCCAGATCATTGAGGAAAAAGCGATGCTTCGTCGCTTGATTCGCACAGCTACACAAATTGTAAGTGAAGGCTATAGCAACGGCGAAGATGTGGCCGGTATGCTGAGCGATGCCGAGCGCAAGATTATGGAAATCTCCAATGGTCGCTCCGGCAGTGGTTTTATCGCCATCCGCGATGTCGTGATGGAAGTGTTCGACCGTGTCGAAATGCTGCATCAGAACAAGGGCAACACCACCGGAATTCCATCCGGATTCGTTGACCTGGACAAGATGACAGCCGGTTTCCAGCGCAATGACCTGATCATTGTGGCTGCCCGTCCATCTGTAGGTAAAACGGCATTCGCCCTGAATATCGCACAAAACGTTGCAGTACGGGCTAAAGAGACTGTTGCCATCTTCAGTCTGGAGATGTCGGCGGCTCAGCTCGTGCAGCGGATGATCTGTGCCGAGGCGAACCTGGACGCGAACGTTATGCGGACAGGTGAATTCAAAGGCGACGAAGATTGGGCGAAGCTAACCATGGGCATTGCAGCCTTGTCGGAGGCGGAAATCTATATCGATGATACGCCCGGTGTTACTGTGGCTGATATCCGTGCCAAGTGCCGCCGTCTCAAAGCGGAAAAGGGACTGGGCATGATCGTGATCGATTACTTGCAGCTCATTCACGGACGCGGTAAAGCGGGCGAGAACCGGCAGCAGGAGGTATCCGAAATTTCGCGGACATTGAAGCAAATCGCCCGTGAGCTTGAAGTGCCTGTAATAGCCCTTTCTCAGCTGAGCCGGGGTGTAGAGCAGCGTCAAGATAAGCGGCCGATGATGAGTGACTTGCGGGAATCGGGTTCCATCGAGCAGGATGCTGACATCGTTGCGTTTCTGTACCGGGATGATTACTATAATCAGGAAACGGAAAAGAAAAACATTATTGAAATTATCATTGCCAAGCAGCGTAACGGCCCGGTCGGTACGGTAGAATTGGTATTTCTCAAAAATTATAATAAATTCGCTAATTACGAGCGTGCCCATTCAGATGCGTTCGCAGGTTAATATATTATTATAATTAGAAAAGGCTCTTTCGACGCGGATATTGCGATTTCGAGAGAGTCCTTTTTATAGGATTCATATATTTTCAAAGCATGATTGAAAACTCTCAATTACGAACAATACTATTTTCATGTAATATAATGTTCGCTTTTTATTTGACTTTAAAAAATGGTACTGGTACACTTATAGTGCTGCTTCAACGCAGTGGGAGATCATTACGCCCGGGACTTTCCGAACTTGCGGAATGTCTGCGACGGACGTTTTTTCCTGCTGTCCGAGAACGCTCCATATCTGTCCGCTGAGGTGGTTGAAGCCAGATATGCGTTAGCGCGTCAGCTCAAAATCAGAGTGTCTGTGGGCACTCCACGGAGGAATGAAATATGTCAACTGTAGTCGTTGTGGGGACACAATGGGGAGACGAAGGCAAAGGTAAAATCACGGACTATCTGGCGGAAAGCGCTGAAGTGGTGGCCCGTTACCAAGGCGGAAACAATGCTGGTCATACGATTCTCATTGACGGTAAAAAGTATAAGCTGAGCCTGATTCCATCCGGCGTTTTTTATGAAGATAAAAAGTGTGTTATTGGCAACGGCATGGTAGTGAATCCAGCCGCTCTTATTGAAGAAATTACTTATATTCATGATAATGGTTTTTCCACAAAAAATCTGGTCATTAGTGACCGCGCACATGTCATTATGCCTTACCATATGACGCTGGACGCGCTGGAAGAAGACCGCAAAGGTCCTAACAAAATTGGTACGACTCGCAAAGGGATCGGCCCTGCTTATATGGATAAAGCTGCACGTAACGGTATCCGGATTGCTGATTTGCTGGATGCGGAGGAGTTCGAGAAAAAGCTGCGCCATCTGACGAAGGAAAAGAATCAAGTGATTGAACAAGTATACGGTGGCGAGCCGCTGGATGTTGAAGAAATATTGAAACTGTATCTGGAGTATGCTGAGTTTATCCGTCCTTATGTAGCAGATACATCTGTTGTGCTGAACGATGCAATCGATGCGAATCGTAAGGTATTGTTTGAGGGTGCACAAGGCGTTATGCTCGATATCGACCAAGGTACGTATCCATACGTTACGTCCTCTAACCCGTCGGCTGGGGGAGTTTGTATCGGTTCCGGCGTGGGACCGTCCAAGATTCAACAAGTGATCGGGGTAGCTAAATCGTACACAACCCGTGTAGGTGATGGACCCTTCCCAACCGAGCTGCATGATGAAATCGGCGATTATATTCGTGAAACAGGTCATGAGTACGGTACGGTTACAGGTCGTCCACGCCGCGTAGGCTGGTTTGACAGCGTTGTTGTGCGCCATGCCCGTCGCGTCAGTGGATTAACGGGTCTGTCCCTGAACTCGTTGGACGTATTGACAGGCCTGAAAACAGTCAAAATCTGTACAGGCTACAAATACCGTGGCGAGATCATTACGCATTACCCGGCAAGTCTGAAAATGCTGGCAGAGTGCGAGGCGGTATATGAAGAAATGCCGGGCTGGAGCGAGGACATTACTGGCGTGAAAACACTGGAGGAGCTACCGGAGACTACCCGCCATTATGTACAACGTGTATCTGAGTTGACTGGCATCCCAATTGCTATCTTCTCGGTTGGTCGTAATCGCGATCAAACGAACCAAGTGCTTCCGATTTATTTGTAAAACAAATTGATAGTTATTTCCGCAAAACAAAAGAGAAACCCAATCTTTTTCAAAGACTACGGGTTTCTCTTTTGTTTTTGTCTTATATAAATTCGGAAGATGAAGCAGAAATGATTATCACTTATCCGTCTTGCCTTCTCTTATGGTGAGTTTAGAGGAGAATGTTTTAAGCGTTTCGAAGCCCCCTTTAGCACATTAGGAGGGAACTTCGCCAAAATTCCATACCTAATACGTATGTCCATTAGCGCAACGATGAGATCCCCAATGTAGTGAAGACAATATACAATTGTTGTAACTGGTAGTGCAGTAGGGACATGGATGGTTACATTGGTCGCCGTTCATTTTAATCATTTCATTATCCTCATCCAACTGAATTAAACCTTTTTCTAATGTTAATTTACTCATTTTGAACTCTCCTTTTTATCACGCTTCTGGTTATCCCTTTGTTTTCACTACATTACGTGCAATTGAGATACCAGCTTTTAATTTTTAAAATTCTAGTTTTGTGGGATACCTATTGAGAGTTTGTTCTAAAAATAAAAAATTATACTATATAAT
>NZ_JCAJRU010000311.1:0-4830 GCF_059447605.1 Paenibacillus sp. N119s
TATCGTCTTTTCATACGAAAAGTTTACCATTATTGATACTCGAATCATAGTTTTATAGTTTGAAGACACGCTCTAGTGCGAAGTGGCTTCAATTATCCGCTCACATTGCAACTGCACCAGTAATATCGGTAAAAAAGCTGAACACTGATCGAACGCTCTGACAAGAGCTTGTCAAGCTTGTACACATCGGCAGAGATAAGTTTAAGTTACCCTTAATTTGTGTACCCCAAATTAGTGAGAGACAAATGAACTAAAATCGTCCCGACTCGACTGGTCTGCATGATAAAACATGACATCTCCGTCCTGTAAATGAAAGGCGTGTCCGTACGGGTCTTTTATCTCTCTGCGATAGCCCTCTAGTTGCCATTGGTTCAGTAGTGAACCATTAATATATTGCAAATGTGGATGCTCGGTGTCCCCCTGACGGAGTGACTCCAAATTAAAACGAACGACAATAAAGCCCGTCTTCTTGAATATATCTGTATGCTCATTTAGCTCCTGCCTACAGCTTTCACTACGTAAATCCGTCTCTTTGGTGACGGCATACACATCGGCAGGCAGACTATATTCGCCGTACCAGCGCTGAATCGCCGCATTCGCACGATCGGCATCAACCCCATTCGGCAGGTCTGTCTTGGGACCGATCAAGGTACGTACAGCCGCAGGTAGCATCAGCCAGTCATAGCGTCCAATCCAGGTCTTGCTGCGTGTAATACGCTGGGCATACAGCGTTATATAACGTTCCAGCGTTAATTGACTCCGCTCTGCCTCACTCAGTTCATGTTGATAGCGGTAGGCTGCTGTATCCTGCATTTCCTCCATAGGGACATTGCGTAACCTTTCATTCAAAATAACATATCGCTTCTCCCGATCCTCCGCTGATCCCAGACGGATAAATTTTCGGCTACCGGAATGAGTATACAGATCCACCTCTTCCCGCTGTCGCCCATCTTTGCTCACCCAATAAAATGACGGGGTGATGCGAATTCCATCCTCGGCGCTGAACATATTTCCCTTGGTTTTGAGATCAAACTTGAAATGATAGCCTGTCTTGACCGCCACATTTGCGTAACCTTCATGTGGGTGACTACCTGGGCGAATGGGTAATGTGAAGGGCTCGGGGTTTCCTCTTGGCAGCCCGTCAATATTGCCAAGTCCTGTCCAATAGGACAAGCCGGTATGCACGGGACTTCCTTTTCGCTGCCGAAACACCCGCTCCCAATGGTAATCTGCAATATCCGTGATATGAAAATCATATATTCGTCCGATGACCTCAATATTCACCACATCATTGGCAACATGATGGGCAATATCCTTGTTGGCACGGCGCTGTTCGGTGAATCCATCTGGTGCATTTTCGGCAATGGTGCGGAACTCGACTGTATAATTACCTTCATCGACCCATACGGGCAAATAAAAGTCAGTGTCTAGTTGCAGCACCGGAATGTCGATCCAAGTATCTCGCGGATAAAAATGCGTCTTCCCTTTGTTGTACACATCGAACGGAAAGCGCACCTGCTTGGTCCGTACGTATTTGGCATACTCCCGATCACCGTAGCCGGGAATATTCAAATGCGGACCTGCTGTCGAAATCGTTACCTGGAAAGGACGCTCCAAAATAAGCGCAGATCGCCCCTTCGTAGGTCGAGTTTTCTGATTATGAGCAGCATCATCCGATACACTAGACAGATTCACTACGGGAGTATGGACAGTCACCGTGTTGATTCCCTGGATCGGAAAAGTTTTATCCGCCCCTCCGTTGATATTCCCTTTAAGAACAGCGTAAGTGATGTCACCGCTACTGGGCGTATTGGATTTATTAGTCTTGTGCTTATCAATCACATGATCCGGACTGTACAGCACATCCGGCCCAATTGCTCCGGAAGAGGGAATAACACCCGGTTTAGGGCCATTTACCTTAACGCGCACCGGATTCATAATGGTCTTGTTCTCAAAGGTCAGAGTATCGTTTTCCACCTCTATTTCCTTAACAGCTCCCTCTGCCTTGGATTTCAGCTCACTGCGGTCATCGGGTACACTCGGCTTGCTGCTGCCGCCGTTTTTGCTACGACTGCCGCCATCCACTGTACCTGGTGCAGGAGGAGGATAAAAGTTGCCCTTAGTCGCTGCAATATAGGATGGGGGTGTATAGGATTGCGGACGCAGGGTGATGGCTTCATTGGGTAACGCATAGTTTCGGAGCGCAGCCTCCTTGATGCCATATACCTCCAAATTGTCTATCTTCCAATAGGAGTATGGACGGACGATTTGGTAAGTATAAGTTCGCTTCACTGTCTCATTCCGCCGAGATTTTTTCTTAGGCCGCCAGCTCAACCGGTACTCCCGTTTTACATTCACCGTATATGTACACTGGCCCGTCATGTTCACAAATTTATGTTGAAAAAGGTATCTCTTGGCTTGCACATGACCGTACAGGCTTTCAGAGGTAGGAATACCTTTAGATACATCAAATCGTTCCCGACCACGCTGGTCCGCTTTGATCACGGCAGATACTGACGGGTCGAGTTCAACAGTTTCCAAGCGCAACCCAGGGACTGGACGAGAGCAGACAACATCTTTCGTTGGCTGTTCATTATCCTGACAATCTGAAGGTGCTCCTTCTTGGCTTTCTCCAGGCTTCGGACAGGCCTGAGCTTCTTTGTAATATAAATAAGCAGTAAACTGCTCAAAAGAACCGTCATAGGTAAACCCAGGTACAATCCCCGGCAAAATATCTCCACTGGGCGGTTTACCTGTCGTGCTTTTCTTGTACCCCACATACTCATATTTAGGGTTGGTTGGCGGGGTAAAATCATATGGTTGATCAGGTTTTAACTCGTCCTCAAATGGTGTAAATACATTGTTAAGTGAATTTCCATCAGTTGTAAAATGCTTGACGATGAGTGCGCTCTCCAGTTCAATTTTGAAAAGGATGGGCTGATAGATGCGCCAGGCCTCAACTTCTTTGGCACAGGTAGGGCAGGATTCATCTTTAATATTTAAAGGTTCTTCCGCATCTAGAAGAATATTTATCGTTACAGGGATAACTGTAGTGTCGGTGCCAATACCTTGTTTTTGAAAGGGACGAATTTCATTACTTGTTTTGCCACTATTGCTGGTTGCATCGCCACTGATAGCTCTTCGATAGTCTTCATAGTTATCGGATCTTGATTTTGAAAAATAATTTTTATAGTCAAGCTTCTCTTTATTTTTTAAAGGTTCATATAAACTTGCTTCGACACTTTTAATTTTGCGACCTGGAAACTGAAAATTATACGTGAAGGTAGCCTCCCCATACATATGCTTATTCGGTTGTTTTTTTTGTGTTACCCATTCCCCAGCAGTGTTCTTCCACATATCAAAGTACATCATCCCAACAAAGTAACGATTGTTCTTATCTGGAAAATAAGAGAGTGGCGTAACTTCTGTATTTGCTGCCACCATGTTAGTAGGAAAAGAGAATGGTGGGAACTGAAAAAATAGCAGTATCCCCACCAATAATGCAATCAGAAGCTGTTTGGTCTTCTTCATACAATTTAATTTCCTCCCCATGAATTAACCATCAACGGAATATATTTATCTGACCAGCCATCGAACCCAATATATTTAATATTATTTAATTTGAATAATTTATAATCTTCAACTTTATCAAACAACTCATCTCTTGAAGAATAAATGGGGTAATACAACATTTTTGTTCCATCCCCATTGTTACTAGTTAGATTGGGAACAGGATAGCGATATCTGATTTCATTATTGTTTGTAATATAAAAAATAGCACCTGCCGAAGAAGTAGTTTTAACTCTCATTTTCATATATAATGTGCCTTTATCGTTGGTGTACGGCTCAATGGAATATAAATCACGAAGAAGCTTCACTGGTAAGTCAGATGATTTAAAAATGAGTGCCTTACTGTATTTTTCACCATTTGTATTTTCTAAAAGGTAAGATTTTGTTGTAAAAGCCTTTTTATACGGCTCAATACTCACCGCCTGATGCCCTGTATCCTCCAGTGCAGCGATTTCCTTCTTCCCAATCCAAACCCAGCGGCTGACTTTATCCCACTCCACCGTCTGTCCCAAACCCTCACTTACTAACCGCAGCGGCACGAAAGTGCGGTTTTGCTTCAAAATAATTTTCGTCTCGTATGTTTTGGTCTGCCCATCCACAGTAGCGGTGTTTTTCCCCACTGTCATGTTAACGGCATGTGCATCATTTTTAATCGACACGGCTAACTGGCCGCCTGCTTTCTCCCAGTTCACCTTAGCTCCCAATGCCTCGGATACAAACCGGATTGGAACCATGACATAGTCATTACCATCCTGAAAAGGTTTAGCGTCTGGGAACTGTATTTTTTTCGCATTTAATAAGACTTCAATTGGTTTGGAATTGCTGCCTGTCGCCTCCGCTGTTGGTATTGTACTTGCCGCGCCCCATAGCAACGTGACTGCGGTCAAACTCAGCATCCATTTTTTCATACTCATCTCTCTCGATCCCCTTTGTCTTCTTCAACTTTAAAGCTATGTATATCATCTCTAATCTCATAAACTTATCGCATCCCCACTTTCGGAAAATACTGGATACAACTTATTTATTATAGGGTTTACCAATTACAAAATCTATAAGAAATGCTTCTAATATAAAGCATTCCAAAAATATAGACTCTTGAGCCCCCCTCCCCTTAAATCATAAAGCTGACTCCTTAAAAAAATTATATTTCCCGCAAAATCACAACAAAAAAGGGCTGCCTCTCCCTTAGAAGGAAGAAACAGCCCGTGTGCTTCACGCGCAAAAACTATGAATATATCAGTTCATACCCTATAAATTGTT
>NZ_JCAJRU010000312.1:0-4812 GCF_059447605.1 Paenibacillus sp. N119s
ACACTACATGAAGGATCCTAGAATACTTAAGCTGGCGGAAAATCTGGTAGGTTACTCTGTTGAAGTGCAGCCTGGAGAAAATGTATTGATCGAAATGATTGGTACAGAACGTGACTTGCTTAACGCCATTATTCACGAGGTTGGTAAAAAAGGCGGAAATGTTTTTGTTCAGCTTACGGATCGTAAGGTACAAAGCGCTATGCTTCGCAATGCAACAAAGGAAATGCTGGAGACTTGGGCTGAAATTGACCTCAACCGGATGAAGCAAATGCATTGTTACATCGGAATTCGTGCTGGCGAAAATGTAAATGATCTGTCCGACGTACCGGAAGATAAAATGAAAATGTATAATTCTATTTATCAGCATGCGGTACATAGTGAACAACGTGTGAAGCACACAAAATGGGTAGTGCTGCGTTATCCGAATGATAGTATGGCTCAATTGGCCAATATCAGTACGGAGGCATTCGAAGATTTTTATTTCGATGTATGTAATCTGGATTACGCGAAAATGGACAGAGCTCAAGATGCATTGGCAGATCTGATGAACCGGACAGACAAAGTACGAATCAGTGGCCCAGGTACAGACCTGAGCTTCTCGATCAAGCAAATCGGAGCCGTTAAATGTTCGGGTCAATGCAATATTCCGGATGGCGAGGTTTACACTGCGCCTGTACGCGATTCAGTTAATGGAACCATTAGCTATAATGCACAAACTTTGTATAATGGAATTACCTTCGAGAATGTTAAATTCCGTTTTGAAAATGGTAAAATCGTGGAAGCGACAAGCAACGATACCAAGCGGTTAAATGATATTCTCGATTCCGATGAGGGAGCACGCTACATTGGCGAGTTTGCTATCGGGTTTAACCCGCACATTTTACATCCCATGAAGGACATCCTGTTTGATGAGAAAATTGCTGGCAGCTTGCATTTTACACCAGGTCAAGCTTATGAAACTGCGGATAACGGTAACCGTTCTTCAATTCATTGGGATTTGGTATTGATTCAGCGTCCGGAATATGGTGGCGGTGAAATTTATTTTGATGATGTTTTGATCCGTAAGGATGGCATTTTTGTGCTGCCAGAACTGGAGCCGTTAAATCCTGAAAACTTGAAATAATGATATCTGTTCTTGCTGAGAAAGCGATTTCAATGTATCATTATGAATGAGCATTGATACATGACAATCCAGTAAAGCGAGGGATCTCACTATGTCCAACAATAATGCGGCGGTTGTTGAAATTGCACAGACGGCGAGCAAATTCACTTCCTCCATCGTCCTTCATTCCGAAAATAAGTATATTGATGTGAAAAGTATACTGGGCTTGTTTACGACCTTGGTCAGCAGTCACAGTTATGAACTGCACGTTCATGGGCCTGACGCCGAGGAAGCCAAAAAAGCGATTGTTGAGGTGTTCCAGAAGCACGGTCTGCACATTTCAGTAGCCACCTAACTTATTGAGGAAGCAAAAGCATCCCTACCTGTAACTGTAGGGATGCTTTTTTTGTCAGGTTCTTGTATTAGCCTGCAATTTGGTCTAATATTAAGGTTAGGACGTCTTGTGCGACATTGAGACATAGGGGGGAAGAATCCATGACTTCATCTGATTTGCAGGAACAATTGAATATCAAGGCGATTAATCTGCTTCAGGAAGATGCAGGTAAAATAAAGAAGCTTATTGAAGTACAGATGGAGAATCTGGCAACCCGTTATTGCCCTCTCTATGAGGAAGTGCTGGATACTCAGATGTACGGATTTTCCAAGGAAGTGGATTTTGCGGTTCGTGCCGGACTTCTTCCGGAAATGGTAGGTAAACAGCTGGTCAGTGAGCTGGAACGCAATCTGGCTATTCTATATGAGGCCATGAATAATAAGGCTAATTAGGAAGACGGTTGAATTGATGAGAGCATGCGAAGTTTGAGAGCATGCTTTTTTTGATGCCGTTTTTTAATAAGGGGACGAGAGTCGCTTTTACGTTCACCTTTGCCCTAGAATTTTAAAAACTTAAGGTGCTATATCGTCTAAAAAATTCAGGGCAACAGTGAACAGAAATTAAAGAAACTTTTAACACTTTGGAAGCTACACAAGGAAGAAAGATACACCTAACAATACATACACTACCAGCAGCATGAGCCCTTCATACCAGTTGGTTGAGCCGTCCTGGGTGATGGATTTGGCAATAAATACAGCGACAGCAATCGCTACTAGTTCAATGGTGGTGAAAACGATATTCATCGTGTTTCCCATAAAGTAACTGACAAAAATCAGCACAGGGGCAACGAATAGGGCAATTTGCAAACTGCTGCCAACCGCAATTTCGACCGATGCACCGATTTTGTTCTTCATGGCCAGTAGAATGGCAGCGCTATGTTCAGCCGCATTACCAATAATAGCGACAAGAAATGCACCTACGAACAATTCACTCAGACCAAATTGGATCGTAAATACTTCCAGTGTTCCTACCAGCCATTCGCTGACAAAAGCGACCATAACGGTAGCGAGTACCAAATAGGCAATGGATTTGTTTCTAGACCATATAGGAGCATGCTCATGCGGTAACTCTTGATCTTTTTGTTCGGTTACATCGGCTAAATAGTCCTTATGCGTAATCATAGAAAAAATAAGCCACGCAATATACGCGACAATGAGCGTGCCTGCGACAATAAGGCTGAGTGTATCTGATTCGCTATCTGTGATCACGTGTGTGTTCAGAAAGACAGCTGGAACAAACAAGGCAATAACAGCCACAATCATTAGGGAACCGCTTAAACCAGCTAGTGATATATTGAAATTTTGTACTTTGTATTTCAAACCGCCAGCAAACAGACTTGCTCCGAGCACCAGCAGTAGATTGCCGATGATCGAACCGGTAAGGCTGGCCTTTACCATATCGTAAAGACCTTCTTTGACAAGAAAGATGGCGATGATTAGTTCGGCTGCGTTACCAAAGGTGGCATTTAGGAATCCACCTAAACGTTGGCCAGCATAATGCGCGACACTTTCAGTTGCTCTACCGAGAAAACCGGCTACGAATACAACAGAAATCGCACAAATGAGAAATTGGGCAATGGCGTTCCAATGTGTGTAATGAGCGATTGCGCTAAGAGCAAATGTCACTATAAGCAAAGCGGGAGATAACCATTTTTTCAATGAAGAGCACCTCGATATCAATAGTTGTGTACAAGTTTGGCGAATACTGTCACTTGTATGGATTTTCTAAATTAATATACCCAAAACGTTATAGGTTGTAAACGAACGATGTTTTTCATATGTAAGGTTTGCATTTGGTGTGGCTGAGGCTTTACAATACAAATAAAGGATGTATGAAGGGGGACATAGGTCATGGCAGAGCAAATTCAACAACTGGAAGCAGGAAACATCAAGATTTCCAACGATGTCGTAGGAAAAATTGCCGGGATGGCCGCATTAGAGACACCAGGCATTGCTGCAATGTCAGGCGGCTTATCGGAAGGCTGGGCGAAAAGGCTGAGCGGTAAAAATGTGCAAAAGGGCGTATCAGTGGAGGTTGGACAACTGGAAGCTGCCATTGATCTACGTATTATCGTGCTCTACGAAACACCTATTCATGAGGTGTCCCGAATTCTTCAGCAAAATGTGCGAGAAGCCGTCGAAAGCATGACGGGTTTGCGGGTCGTGGAAGTGAACGTAAAAGTGGAGGGTGTCGCCTTCAAGGACGACGCGGTGTAATTGACCACCATACGTAAATTTACATTTTTTAAACATTGGTGCAGGGGGCCCTGCGATAATCCGAATAAGAACACGAAAACTGGTGGTTATAAAACGCCAGTTTTCGTTTTGTGAATCTGCTATATAACATTTTGCAGACGGACACGTAGTTATATACTTATACATATGCATAGGCAAAAAAAGAACTTCCAATGCCACCGTAATTAGTGGTCAGATGGAAGTTCTTTTTTTAGCGATAACGGTTGGTTCTACGAGTTTGAAAGCGATTGGGAACTTCATTACGGACAGTTACCCCTGTAGTGCGTTCCTGCACAGCTTGTTTGGTATTCTCACGAGAAATACTGAGCATGATGCCCATGGAAAACATCATGACAAGCAGGGAGGAGCCACCAAAGCTAATAAACGGAAGCGTTACACCTGTGATTGGAATGGTTTGGGTTACCCCGCCGATATTAATGAAGGCCTGAATGGCGATCAAACCCATGATACCAGTGCCCACCAACGTTCCGAACGGATCATGACAGCGCAGAGCAATGATCATGCCTCGCCAAATGAAATACAAATATAGCATCAGAAAAATAGCTGTTCCGATAAATCCAAACTCTTCACCAATGACAGAAAAGATAAAATCATTAAACGAATTGGGCAGATAATGAAGCTTGATAATGCCTTTCCCAAATCCTGATCCGCTTATGCCGCCCTCGCCAATAGCTTGCAAGGACTGTACCAGATTGTATCCCGTTCCTTGTCTATACTTTTCAGGATTAAGAAAAGCTTGAAAGCGTCCAATTTTATAATCTTGTTTGGCAGCAGTGGCTTGCCCATTTGCGCTGTCGGAATCTCCTCCAAACAATGATCCAATACCAAACACGATGGAAGCACCTAGCACGAGCAGGATGATGGATGCTGTAATGTGCTTGACGCTGGCTCCCCCGGCATAAATAATCAGACCACTGGTGGCTACCAAAATAAAGCAGGAGCCTAAATCCGGTTGAAGCATGATGAGTCCTGCAACAAAGCCTACAATGACCGTTACAGGTATGTAGCCAGTCCGTAAATCTCTAAATCGATCTCCTTTTTTCACAATCAGCGCGGATAAG